>RGAJ01000541.1 GCA_009920225.1 Paracoccaceae bacterium | reverse complement strand
GCTTGCCCGTCATTTCGCCAACAAGGTTCAATGTCAAAAGGCTTTCGATCAAACCAATGGCACCCAAAATCACCGCATATGGAAGGATGATCTGGAACGTCTCAAGCGTCAAAGGCACGGTGGGGATGTGAAATTCGGGCAATCCCCCTTGGATCGATGCCATATCACCCACTCGTGGCACATCAAGGCCCAGCGCGATCACAATCGCCGCAACGATCCCGATGCCCGCCAAAGGTGCAGGGATCACTTTGGTAATCTTGGGCATCACGTAAATAATACCCATGGTCAGCGCGACCAACCCCAACATCGTCATCATTTGGGAACCGCCCAACCACGCACCGGTTTTTGAACTTGGGTCTTTGAATTGCGTCATTTGGGCGAGGAAAATCACGATCGCCAATCCATTGACGAACCCCAACATGACGGGATGTGGAACCAGACGTATAAACTTGCCCCAGCGCATCACACCCGCAAAGATTTGCAGGATCCCCATCAAGACAACGGTCGCGAACAGATATTCAACCCCGTGTTCCGCGACCAAGGCCACCATAACAACCGCCAAGGCCCCCGTCGCACCCGAAATCATACCAGGGCGCCCACCAATCAACGCGGTGATCAGGCCCACCAAAAACGCGGCATAAAGCCCGACCAACGGGTTCACCCCCGCGACAAAGGCAAAGGCGACCGCTTCGGGCACCAACGCCAAAGCAACCGTCAAACCCGACAGCAATTCGATGCGCAACCGCGCAACGCTTAGGCCTTCGTCGCTCAACAATGACAGCTCAGACATGGTGAGTTTGGCGAAAGAACTAAAGAATGCGGGTTTCATACGATTTGTGTACCTTTTAGACATGTTTCGTGCGGTCCCTAAAGCAAAACAGCCCAAGTTAAAACCCAACAGCCTCACAGAAGTTTGATTTTTTGATTTTTGACTTGCGTTTATGGGGCGTTTTGCGGCCAAGTCGGGGCAACAGCAGACAAAGGGACAAGATATGCGAAAAACTGTGATTGGTGTGATCGGGGGATCTGGGGTCTATGACATTGACGGCCTGCAAGATGCGCGGTGGTTGGATCAAGCGTCCCCTTGGGGCGCACCCTCTGATCAAATCTTGATGGGGCGTCTGAATGGGGTTGAAATGGC
>RGAJ01000055.1 GCA_009920225.1 Paracoccaceae bacterium | reverse complement strand
TCGTTGCCGTTCAATCCGACGACAGCCCATTCGCGCGTTTGAATGCCGACACTGTCCAACATGTCTTCGTCAAGGCCCAGATCAAACAATTCGCGCACAGCGTTGGGCTGCAAATTGATACCAACGCCCAGTGGCCGCAAGTTTTCGACACTTTCAAAAACAACGCAAGGAACACCGATTTGGTGCAAGGTCAGCGCAAGCGAAAGACCCGCAATGCCGCCGCCCGAAATCAATATACGATTATGTGGCATAACAATTCTCCTTTCCGCTGTTTTAATCAGAATATGAGCAATTTGCTATGCCGCAATTTCGCCAAGCGTGAGCGTCCCATCCCCATGCACAATCAATGGCCGCTTCATCAATGTCGGATGACGCCGGATCAACGCAATCGGGGCATCCCCGCGTTCGGCCTCAGACAAGCCGCGCCATGTGGTGGAAGATTTATTTAGAAGAGAATCACCAAATGTCTCAAACATTTCGTTCAACCCATAGTTTTTCTTGGCCTTACGGCATTTGTCGCAGTTTTTCAGCCCAAATAGCAGCATATTCATCTCTTTATCGATAATTACGGGTAGGTTACATCTATTTAACTTGCTTTTTCGCAGGTTTAACGACCACTATCAACTGTGACCATCGTTATTATGACTTCCGACTACCAAACAACAGCGGACGAAATAATTTCGTTGTTGCGTGGGCCCCGCAGATCTGGGGCAATTATCGAATTGGAAGGAGACACGGGAACATGCCTAAAGGTACCGTGAAATGGTTTAACACTACAAAAGGCTTCGGCTTTATCGCACCAGATGACGGTGGAAACGATGTATTCGTACATATTTCTGCAGTTGAGCGTTCTGGTATGAAATCGCTGGCCGAAAACCAAGCTGTGACTTACGAATTGCGCGAAGGTCGCGATGGTCGGGCTATGGCATCGGATCTGCAATCAGCTTAAGCTGACTGTAGTCTGCGCGCCTCTTCTCCTGCGAATTGGATAAGATCACGCATATACGGTTTTAGTAAATCTTCGTCACGCGTGGCTGCAAACAGCCCACGCGTGATTTTATTTTCGGTCAAGGGTCGCGTGACATAGTCCGAACTATATTTGACCTCGCGCACCACCCAATCGGGCAAAACAGACACGCCCCGGTTTGATGCGACCAACAACAAAATCACAGCAGTTAATTCCACCTGACGAATGGCCTTGGGTTCAACCTTTGAGGGAATGAGCAGTTGGTTAAAAATGTCCAGACGCGCCCGATCGACGGGATAGGTGATCAATGTTTGGTCACGAAAATCCTCTGCATCGATATAAGGCTTTTTTGCCAATGGGTTTTGCGCTGATGCGACAAACACAGGCGCATAGTCAAACAAATGTGAAAATGTCACGCCGTTGATGTTTTCAGGATCGGACGATACGACAAAATCCACATCTTCCTTTTTCAACGCAGGCAACGCATCGAACGCAAGGCCGGGACGAATATCGACATCGACATCGGGCCATTTTTTACGGAACCGTTCCAACACAGGGAACAGCCATTCAAAACACGCGTGACATTCGATTGCAATATGCAACCGCCCTGCTTTTCCGGACCGAAGCCCGTCAAATTCATCTTGGAGCGCATCAATTTCAGGTAAAATGCGATCTGCCAACCGCAAAAGCCGCATCCCCGCCGCAGACAGACGCATTGGTTTTGACCGACGTACGAATAATTCGACCCCTGTTTGATCCTCAAGCCCCTTGATTTGATGGCTAAGCGCAGACTGGGTGATGTTCAAAACCTCAGCCGCACGCGCCACCCCGCCGGTGTCATGAATGGCTTTGATCGTGCGAAGATGACGAAATTCGATGTGCATTTTCATATGAAACTCATAACCTTCTTTAGTTTTATGAATTTGATTCAGTTTTATAGATGTGCGAAACCGAAGGCAAGCAAAATAGGATTGACATCATGACCACGCCTTCTGTTTCTTTTGAATTTTTTCCTCCTCAGAATTTTGAGGCCTCATTTCGGCTGTGGAACACGGTGCAAACCCTGTCGCCGCTCAGCCCACGGTTTGTTTCGGTCACATATGGTGCAGGTGGCACAACGCGGGATCTGACACATGAAGCCGTGTCTGTGCTGCATCGGGAAACAGGTTTACCGGTTGCGGGTCATTTAACTTGCGTCGATGCAACCAAAGCTCAAACACTTGAAATCGCAAAGAACTATGCCGCCGCAGGCGTGAACAGCATCGTTGCCCTGCGGGGGGATCCCCCGAAAGGATTGGCAGACTTTGTACCACATCCCGACGGGTTCGCATCCTCGGTCGATTTGATCGAAGCTTTGGCAGATCTTGATCTCTTTACCATCCGCGTGGGTGCATATCCCGAAAAACACCCAGAAGCTGCCGACCAAGATCACGACATCGCGTGGTTAAAGCGCAAGATCGACGCAGGTGCATCCGAAGCATTGACACAATTTTTCTTTGATCCAGAAGATTTCCTGCGCTTTCGGGATCGGTGTGTGGCAGCAGGCATTAATGCCCCCATCATTCCGGGAATTTTGCCAATCGAAAACTGGGCCGGTGTAAAACGATTTGCAGCACGCTGTGGGGCGCGTGTCCCAACATGGCTCGATGATGCATTTGAAAAGGCCGATCGCGACAATCGCAGCGATTTGTTGGCAACCGCCGTGTGCACCGAACTATGCAGTGATTTGTTGGATGAAGGGGTGGAGAGCTTGCATTTCTACACCCTCAACCGTCCCGAACTGACCCGTGACGTCTGTTATGCGCTTGGGGTTCAGCCCAAAGTCACATTAGAGAAAGTCGCCTAATTCCCGAGATTTGGTGCACAACTGGACCCAAGATTTCTTGGGTCCAGTTGTATTGCGTCAATCAATCTTCGGCGTTTTGCTGCATCGTCCACAGCGCATGGTATCGACCGCCTTTGGCCCATAATTCGTCATGCGTTCCCTGCTCGACGACAAGCCCCTTTTCCAAAACCACAATGTGATCCGCATCCGCGATGGTTGACAAGCGATGCGCGATTGTGATCACTGTGCGCCCCTCGGCCGCACGATCAAGCGCCCCTTGGATGCCCTGTTCGGTTTCGGTATCAAGCGCTGAGGTCGCTTCGTCCAACAACAAGATCGGTGGGTTTTTCAACAAGGTGCGGGCGATGCCCACGCGTTGTTTTTCACCACCTGACAATTTCAAACCACGCTCGCCCACTTGGGTCTCATATCCTTCGGGAAGCGACAGGATGAAATCGTGGATTTGCGCATCGCGTGCCGCTTTTTCTACGTCTTCTCGTGTGGCGCCATCGCGCCCGTAGGCAATGTTGTAATAAATGGTGTCGTTGAACAAAACAGTATCTTGTGGCACCACGCCGATGGCATTGTGCAAGCTTTTTTGCGTCACATCACGAACATCCTGCCCATCGATGGTCAGCGCCCCTGAAACGACGTCGTAAAACCGGAACAACAATCTGCCGATGGTCGATTTCCCCGATCCTGATGACCCGACAATCGCCACCGTTTGACCCGCACGCACATCAATCGACACGTTTTGTAAAATTGGGCGATCAGAGTTGTAGCCAAAGAATACATTTTCCAAGCGGACATTCCCGCCATGAATGGCAAGGTCACGCGCGTTGGGTTTGTCATTGATTTCCGCAGGCTGTTCCAACAGGTCAAACATCTCACCCATATCGACAAGGCTTTGACGGATTTCGCGGTACACGGTTCCCAAAAAGTTCAATGGCATTGTGATCTGGATCATGAACGCATTGACCATCACGAAATCACCCACGGTAAAATCGCCACGTTCGACCCCCATCGCCGCCATAACCATCACAAGGATAAGGCCGATGGAAATAATAACCGCCTGACCAAAGTTCAAAAAGGCCAAGGAATAGTTTGTCATCAGCGCCGCATGTTCGTATCCGCGCATCGCCGTGTCATAGCGTTCGGCCTCGCGGTCTTCGGCACCGAAATATTTCACGGTTTCAAAGTTCAACAAACTGTCGATGGCCTTTTGGTTTGCATCCGTGTCTTGGTCATTCATCTGACGGCGCAATTTCACGCGCCATTCGGTGACGGCAAAGGTAAACCAGACATAAAGCGCAATGGTCACAACGATAACGGCCAGATAGGTCCAATCAAACCAGAAAAACAAGATGCCCGCCACCAAGAGCAGTTCCAATATCAATGGCCCGACCGAAAACAGCATAAAGCGCAAAAGGAAATCAACGCCCTTTACGCCACGTTCAATAATTCGGCTCAGCCCGCCTGTTTTGCGGGTGATATGATAGCGCATCGACAACCGGTGAATATGATTGAAGGTTTCAAGCGCCAACATGCGAAGCGCACGTTGCCCCACCTTGGCAAACACCGCATCGCGCAATTGTTGCAAGCCATTCGACATGATGCGCGCAACGCCATAGGCAACCGTTAATCCAACCGCGCCCAAGACCAAGTCGCTGACACCGTTCGCCGATAGGGTATCGACCGCGTCGCGATACAGAAACGGCGTGTATGTCCCAATCAATTTAGACAGCAATAGCGCCGCCATTGCGATAACGACACGGTATTTCACCCATGCCTTATCCTCTGGCCACAGATACGGGATCACGCGGGCGATAATTGACCAACTCGAACGGCGTTCTGCCTTGGCGTCTAAACTGGGCGGCGTTTTATTCAAATCGGCTTGGGCTGTCATAAAATCACATCACTTATCTTTGGCTATAGGCACCACATAAACAAAGCGGCCCCGAGTTACCAGAGCCGCCCACTTAGATTTCACAGACTTAGTTCTGTTCCGCGCCTTCAGGCAAGACAAAGACCTGTCCCGGATAAATCAGATCGGGGTTGCGGATCTTGTCGCGATTGGCCTCGAACACGCGCACATACAAGATACCTTCGCCATAGCGTTCGCGCGAAATTCCCCAAAGCGTGTTTCCGGGCTGCACTGTGATGGCTGAAATCTCGGGCGTGGCTTGGGGTTGCGATGTGGTATCGTCGGATTGGGTGGATGCCTCGGCTGTCGCAGTCGGTTGAACCGCCTCGACAATTTGGCGACGCTCTTCGCGTTTAAAGGGCGTCTCAAACCGCGATGTGACTTTGCCGCCATCATCGATTTGATCAATGCGCAAGGTATAGACACCCGCCGCGATTTGGGATCCGTCTACCGACCAAAATCCTTGGTCATCGCTGCGTGTGGACAGGGTCAATGCATTATCAAGATAAAGGTTGATGCCCGATGCCGCAGCACCGCGCCCTGACAACCGAACGCCACCGGTTTCATCATAGCTGATGGCATCCAGCACAACCTGTTCCTGCGCCACTGTGTCAGCGCTTTGAATGACCTTCACACCTTGGGTGTCGGCGACAAATACCGTTGGTTGTTGTGGTTCGGCCGATGCTGGTTCAGCAGTTGTTTCCACCGTTTCTTCTGCCGCACCCGCGGCGTCTGCAGAAGCCGCTGGGGTGGTTTCCATCTGGGTGGATACAGCTTGCGCCTCTGTCGCGACTGGATCGTTCGCCGTAGTGATTGTATCGATCACCTCTGCAACCTGCGCCACGCTTTCGGTGATCGTCTTCTCGGTCTCTTTCATCGTCTCAGATGCATCATCAACGATGGTCGCGACCTGCGCGGTGTTTGTGTCATCTGACGGCGCTTGCGCAGTGTCGGTCGTCGTGGCCGATGTCTCTTCCACCGTCGTTTCTACAGCTGCAGAATTGGACGACACGCGCATGTCTGTGTCGCTGGCAGGCGCATTTGTTTGCGCCATGGTTTCAACACTGTCGTCGCCTTGCGTCTCAGATGATGCTGTTTCGGCGACTGCTACTTCTTCTGATGCGCCTTCGCCCTGCGCGCTGTCAACGGCTGGGTCCGCTACACTGTCGCTCGCAATCGTCTGTACTTGGGTCGGCGCAATAACAATATCCTGACCCGCATAAACCGCGTGATCCCCCTGCCCGAGGCGGAGCGCCAATATACGCGCCGTATCTGCCGGTGGAATATCGAACATCAAAACGAAATTTCCATCCACCTCGGCAGTGACCGATGTAATATCAGCCCCATCAACAACAGCAGTGATGGTTTCACCCGGCGCACTGCGTCCTGCAACCAAAACATATCCATCGGCATCAATGCGCACCGTGTCGATATCGAGCGTCGCGGTTTCGGTCTCTGACACCTCTGCGTCCGCCGTGTCAGCGGCAGGTTCTTCGACAGGTTTTTCGGTAACGTCTTCGGGCTCTGACGGGGGTGTTTCACTGACCACAGGGGCCGCATCCATCGAGGTCGTTTCCCCGACTACCGGTTCTGGGTCGTCCGCGCCAGCTTGGGGTTTGACATTCAAACCAAACACATAAATCGCCGCACCTGTCGCAACGCATGCCGACAGTACCCACGCCAACATTTTATTCATCAATATTCCCCAAACCTGCCAAGATCCCAGATTATCTGGTTGAGCGACCATAGCAATCTGGTTAACGATGGTCAAAGGTGCTCTACAGCAAAAAGGTATTGAAATGCAAAACATATCCGTATGCGTTTATTGTGGGTCGCGCACAGGCGCAGATCCAGAATACGCCGCCCAAGCCGAAGCCTTGGGCAAAGGTTTGGCAGATGCAGGTCACCGCCTCGTCTATGGTGCGGGTGATGTGGGGCTTATGGGGATCGTCGCACGCGCAGCCCAAGCACAGGGAGGCGAAACCTTTGGCGTCATCCCGACCCATCTGATGCGGGCCGAAGTCGGCAAAACGGATCTAACAACGCTCATCATTACAGAAAACATGCATGAACGCAAAAAGGTCATGTTTATGAATTCTGACGCCGTCGTCGTCATGCCAGGCGGCGCAGGTTCAATGGATGAATTTTTCGAGGTTCTCACATGGGCCCAGCTGGATTTGCATGCAAAACCGATCATTCTGATGAATACGGCCGGCTACTGGGATCCCTTGATCGCCTTGATCGATCATATGATCGCGCAGGGATTTGCAGACGCGTCCCTCACGTCTTCGTTCCAAGTCTGCTCTGACGCCAGAGACACGCTCCGCAAAATTGCACGGCAGAGCGCATAAAAAAACCAGCGGTGCAAACCGCTGGCTTTACATCTTGCAAACGCGCAAAAATTACATGCGCGACGCAACGTTTTCCCAATTGACCAGATTGTCCAAGAAATTGGTCAAATAGGCTGGACGCTTGTTGCGGAAATCGATGTAATAAGAATGCTCCCATACGTCACAGCCGAGCAGCGCAGTTTGGTTAAAGCACAAGGGGTTCACGCCATTTTCGGTTTTGGTCACTTTCAAACCGCCATCCGCGTCTTTGACCAACCAGCACCAGCCGGAACCGAATTGACCAGCACCCGCCGCCGAAAAATCTTCTTTGAATTTATCAACAGATCCAAAGCTATCGACGATCGCTTTTTCCAGCTCAGATGGCATGTTGCGACCTGTTGGCCCCATCATTTCCCAAAACTGCATATGGTTCCAATGCTGCGACGCATTGTTAAAGATACCGTTTTGCGCAACAGCACCCGCTTGATAGGTGCCTTTTACGATCTCTTCCAGTGACTTATTTTCCCATTCGGTGCCGGCAATCAGTTTATTGCCGTTATCGACATAGGCTTTGTGATGCAAATCATGGTGATATTCCAATGTTTCTTTGGACATTCCCAGATCGGCAAGCGCGTCATGCGCATAAGGTAGTGCAGGAAGTTCAAACGCCATAATGGCCCCCTTTTCTATCTAAATTTACGATTACCTTAATGTTGCCTTATTGCTCCAAACGTCAACCCCAAAGCAAAAAATATACTTTCATTTTTGCAAAAATACTCGCGCCGCAGGCACGCGCCAAAGGCGCAAAAAAACTGCGCCGCCCCGAAGGGCGGCACATTTTAAAAACGCTGTAAGATTACCAGGATCCGACGTTGAAGCCGGGTTTGCTTGACTGTTTCAACAGGTTAAACACATACTCTGCAACCGATCTAAAACAAACCACACGCACCTCTGTGTCGGATGACATCCAAAAGGCTGCGGCAACTTGCGAAAACCGCGTGCGGCGCACTTCGCCGATTTGCATCGCCTTCATGTCAACCGGTGCCAGTTTTGCGACCACTTCGCGCACGTCGTCCCCTTGCAGATCAAAAACAGCGCGCGCATCCGATACGTTCACAACCAACGCATGGATCGAACCCATTTCCTGCACCAATGCGGCCACCAAAGCAGATGCCGCATCATATGCACACACGACCAAAAGCTCATCTGGTGACATCCACAATACATGGCACCCTGTTCCGGCTTCCAAACGACGCTGCGCAGGGATCGCGGCACCGCATACGGTTTTGATCGCGTTGACAAATGCAACATCGTTAAAATCACCACGGACCGTAATCATCCCCGTCAAAGGGGCTTCGGTGACGGTGATATATCCGGTGGCTTTCGCCCCGTTCAGTGCGGTCACAGCATTAGACATTTTGCTTTGCCCCTTCTTTGTCATAAAACACTTGATCGACAATTTTTGCCTTGATGATGGTGCCGTCAACTTTCGGGAATTCGACAATCTCACCCATCCGGTTTGGACCGTTATGGATCAAACCCATGGCAATACCGCGTCCCAAGGTTGGCGAATAATAGGTCGATGTCACACGACCCACCGTATTGCGTTGACCATTGGCATTGACGCCCTCACCCACCGCATAGGCTCCGTCTGGAATGACTGATCCATCCAAAGTCTCGAGCCCGACCAATTTCCAACGATCAGGGCTGACCATGAACGAACGCTCTTGTGCGCGTTTGCCAAGATAG
>RGAJ01000540.1 GCA_009920225.1 Paracoccaceae bacterium | reverse complement strand
TGTCCCATCAGATCTTTGATCCATGTGACCGTCGACATGCCCCGCCGTATGCCGCCGCTTTCATACAAGAATTCGTTCGGGAACGCGCCGGGATTGCAAAAATACGATTGCGTGTCCAATTTGTTTTCGTCGCCCTGCATCATGCCGGCAATATAGGTTCCCAACGACACCAGCACCGAACCATCCTGCGACAGACCCGCGCCCAAGGCCTCTACAGCTTTGTCATTTGCGGTGGAAATCACGGGGATCCCAACGGGAAGGCCCGTCGCATGACTGGCCGCATCGGTCACGGACCCAACGATTGTTCCCGCGTCAACCAGATCAAACACCATCTCGCGTGGCGTGGTAAAGGCGGCAAAATCGTCTGCGGCGTCCATCCATTCCAATGTGATCGGGTCAATCGGCCAAGGCCCCACGTAATTGGCGCGCGTATCTTTTGCTTGGCCGGTCAAGCGGTGCGTCAAATACCCCGTGGTTGTGGTGACATAGCGCACCGGGTCATCCGTATGCTCATAGGGTTTTGACAGCCGGTGATCCATCCAATTTTGGATCGGCGCCGCAAGGGTCCCGTCATCACGCAACAGCGCCCGACAACAACGGATGGACCCAAGCCCGATGCCGATGATCGCCTTTGGGTCCCCCGAAAATTTTGCCAAAGTCGCCTGACATGCGGCGACCAAGCTGTCCCATAGATCGTCGTCAGGATGTTCGGCACGCCCATCTGGGGATAAATCCAACGGTCTAAGTTTGACAGAATGGGCGCAAATTTCTTGCCCGCTCAGGTCAAAAATGGCGACCTTGGTGCTTTGCGTGCCGCCATCAATGCTTAGGATGAATTGGTCTTGACGATCCATGCCCTGCCCTCACGATGCTTAGCGCACCAAATAGCCACCATCGACCGTCAAAACGGTACCGTTCACGTAGTCTGATGCCGCGCTAGACAAAAAGACCAGCGCCCCCATCAGATCCGCCGTATAGCCCCACCGGTTCGCGGGGATATGTGCCAAGATTTCGGCGTTGCGGGTTTTGTCCGCGCGGGTCATTTCGGTCAGAGGTGTTGCAAAATATCCGGGCGCGATGGCATTGACCTGAATGTTAAATTCAGCCAGTTCATCACACATCGCTTTGGTCAGACCGACGA
>RGAJ01000539.1 GCA_009920225.1 Paracoccaceae bacterium | reverse complement strand
GGGCGATCCCGCGTCCACCCCTGGGCCATGACTGAAATGCGGGTGCGCGTTGTGCACCGCCGGCGCGCCATGGGTGGCCCAGCGTGTATGCGCAATGCCCGTCCCGCCGGAAAGCTGCGACTGCTCGATTTGCGTCAGCAATTCGGCCACGCGTGCGGTGCTTCGGCTGCGCTGAAGCCCTTGGGCGTGCACAGCAACGCCGCAGGAGTCGTAGCCGCGGTATTCCAATCTTTGCAAACCTTGGACCAAGACTGGGACCACATTGACCGATGAAACGGCGCCCACAATGCCACACATAAAAACCCCACGATGTAAAAGTTCTGCTCGCTAGCTTACGGTGCTCGGCGAAAAAAATGATTTCATATTTGTGTGATTTTTGAAATTTTCAATCACAGCAAACGCACTAAGGCATAAAATTTCATTTAATTAACTATTTAGAGAGGGGATTTCATGATTGACTCAACCGATCGAGCCATCTTAAAAATTCTGCAAACGCAAGGCGACATCACAAACGCGGAACTGTCGACAAGGGTCCAAACATCCCCCGCCACCACCTTGCGACGCGTCAACCGAATGAAGGCCGAAGGCATCATTCATCACACCGCAGCCATTTTGGATGCCGATCGTCTAAAAGCCAATATCGGTGCGGGTTTAGAGGCGATCGTGGAGATCAGCCTTGATCATCAAAGTGCCGTGATGCTCGATGCCTTCGAGCAACTTGCGTGCACTCACCCTAACGTGCAACAGTGCTATCGCACCAGCCCAGGGCCTGACTTTGTGCTCGTTATCACGGCACAAGACATGCCGCAGTACCACGCCATCACCCAAGCCCTTTTCACCAGTCAAGCCAACGTCCGGAACGTAAAGGCATTTTTCAGCATAAAAAGAGCCAAATTTGGGACCGCGCTCCCTCTATAAGCCGCGCAAAATGCATACCTTGATGCATCAATCTGTCCATATTTAGCCTCGTCATAAACTTTTAATCACCAATTAGGGAAAATACGGGCATAAACTCGACATAAAAGTATCATTTTGATTTTTCACGATATCAACCGCGATTGGGTTGACCACGCAAACTTCGTCCAACGGTTCGTGGAACCGTTTTTTGAACGTGTTCATATTCCTTCAATCAACAGGAGAC
>RGAJ01000538.1 GCA_009920225.1 Paracoccaceae bacterium | reverse complement strand
CCCCGAAGTTGAATGAATAAGAATGTTCAGTTTTTCAACCAAGGGGGGCCACAAGCCCTCCTTTTTCATATGAGGATGCCATGAGAAAAAATATTATTACTGAGAGATTGTATTTACGTCCTCCTATCCCTCAGGACGCACAGGCGATCAAAAACCTTATCTCTTATGATGTGGCGCAGTGGTTGACCCGCATGCCGTGGCCCTATCAGATCTCAGATGCCACTGATTGGCTTGCCGCGCTAAACTGGGGCGAGGGCGGCTATGTCTGGGCGATCACGCTGCATGGCCAAATCATTGGTATGATCGGGCTAGAGGATGAATTGGGCTATTGGCTTGCGCCTGAATTCTGGGGCAAAGGCTATGCGTCCGAGGCAGCGCATGCCGTCTTAGCTGAATATTTCAAAAACCCTGATGCGCTGCCACTTTCCTCTGGCTATCATTTGGGCAATGACCGCTCGGCCAATGTCTTGGTGAAAATGGGATTTTCCCCCATGGGTCGCGAAATGCGCGCCGCTCTTGCCCAAGGGCGCGATGTTGAACTGCAAAAAATGATGCTGACGCCGGAACAGTGGCATGCGATTAATCCGGTTCGTATTGATGCTGGTAACACGGTGATTTTGCCGGTCACGGCCACAGATTTCGACGCGCCCTACGGCATCTTTGGCAACAAAGACCTTGCATGGCAATTGGGCCGCTGGCCGCATCCGCTGGATCCCGCACTCTTGCGCAAACGCCTTGTGACCATGCGCTGGCGCGGGCAATGGGGGGCGACGTTCAAAATCACGCGGCCCAATAATCAAACCATTGGCATCATCGGTTTTCACTCGGACAGCAACGCACAAAAGGACGACATTGCAATCGGCTATGCCCTGCACCCCAACCACTGGGGCAGCGGCCACATGACCCAAGCGGTCCGCGCAATGACACAATTCATCTTTGATCGCTATCCGGTAAGCCAAATTTTCGCCTCCGCCGTCATCGACAACCCCGCCTCGCAACGGGTGCTCATCAAAAACGGTTTCGTCGAATACGACCGCGTTCAATACGTGCAATCGTCTCGCAACTACGAAGTGACAAGCCTCGAATACAGGTCAAAACGTCCATGACCCTTCATCTTTGCGAAAATACTCTGGGGGTGTGGGGGCA
>RGAJ01000537.1 GCA_009920225.1 Paracoccaceae bacterium | reverse complement strand
ATCCCACGGCCAACACATATGATGCGAAACATGCGCCTCTCCGATGCCCAATTTTGGTGCTTTTCGAAACTTAAAAGCCTCTTTCATCATGCGGAAATACGGGTACATCGGGCGTCCTTTGTTTGGGCGGTGTCACACTGTGACGTCTATTGCACGTTGCTGCCCAACATTAAAGACACGTTTGTACCGTTCAATTTCATCTTTGGGCCCCATCGCTTTGTTGGGGTTGTCCGATAATTTGACGGTGGGGCGTCCATTCGCAGAGACCGCTTTGCAGACCAGTGAAAACGCGTCCAGTCCGCCATTCGGGACCAAGCCACGGAAATCATTCGTTAGATTGGTGCCCCAACCGAACGACACTTTGACCCGACCTGCGAATTGGGCATAGAGCTTGTGAATTTCGGCGCTGTCCAATCCGTCCGAGAAAATGACCAATTTTTGCTTTGGGTCTTCGCCGCGTGATTTCCACCAATCGATTGCGATTTCTGCGCCTGTTGCAGGATCACCGCTGTCGATACGGATGCCGGTCCAACCTGCCAACCAATCGGGGGCGTTGTCCAAGAACCCTTTGGTTCCATAGGTGTCGGGCAGGATAATCCGAAGGTTTCCGTCATGCTCTTCGTGCCAATCTGCCAAAACCTGATAGGGGGCGCGTGCCAAATCGGTATCGGTTTCCGCAAGTGCGGAATAAACCATCGGCAATTCGTGGGCATTGGTGCCGATTGCCTCAATATCACGTTTCATAGCGATCAAGCAGTTGGAGGTTCCGATGAATTTATTCCCCAAACCTTCGACCATCGCCTGGACACACCAATCCTGCCATAGATAAGAATGCCGCCGCCGCGTTCCAAAATCGGCAATACGTAACCCTTCGATCGAACGCAGGCTTTCAATCTTTTCCCAAAGCTTGGTCATCGCGCGGGCATAGAGAACCTGAAGTTCAAACCGCCCCATATGTTTTGTCACAGCGCGTCCACGCAGCTCCATCAAAACGGCCAAAGCGGGAATTTCCCACATCATCACTTCGGGCCATGACCCTTCGAACGTCAGTTCATATTGCCCGTCGCGTTTTTCCAAATGGTAATCAGGCAGGCGCAGGTTTTCGAACCATTCCATGAAATCTGATCGGAACATCTGGCGTTTGCCGTAAAA
>RGAJ01000536.1 GCA_009920225.1 Paracoccaceae bacterium | reverse complement strand
CGCACCGCAGATAGCCTGCCGTATTTTGGCCCGTTGAAAAAGGTACCAAGCGACATCTTGGAACAGCATCTTGTCTTTTCCCGTGAAGGAACCAAGGAATACGTGCAAGACCGCATGATCAAAGACGAAGAGCGCGTCGCAGAATTGTTAGAGGACCCAAACACACATGTTTACATTTGTGGCTTGCGCGGCATGGAAGAGGGCGTCGAAAAAGCCTTTAGCAATATTGCCGAAAGCATTGGGCAACAATGGGTTGCACTTCGTGATGTGATGCGAGAAGAAGGCAGATATCACGTCGAGACCTATTGATGACACACAGACCAGCCACCGCATATGAACATGAAATTCGCGTGTCTTGGGGCGATTGTGACCCCGCGCGGATTGTCTATACGGGCAAGCTTCCTGCCATGGCCCTTGAGGCAATCAATGGATGGTGGGAAGAGCACCTCGGCGATGGGTGGTTCCAAATGGAAATTGACCGCAATGTGGGCACGCCATTTGTGCGCCTTGAGATGAATTTCCATTCACCTGTCACCCCGCGGCATCGCTTAAAATGTTACGTGTGGCCCGTCAAACTGGGCGACACGTCTATCGCGTTTCGGGTCGATGGTGAACAGGATGGCACACTGTGCTTTTCCTTCCGCTCTGTGAGCGTGTTCATCGTGGCCAACGAATTCAAAAAACGTAAAACGCCACAAGAGATGGCGGATCTGATCACGCCACTTCTTGGCCCGGACTGGGATACCTGATCATGACCGAACCGCGGCCAGATATCGACATGTCCCACGATGTCGCCAATGAATTGATGGAACAGGTTGGCGTGCGGGTGCGCCGCGCGCGCACTGCAAAATCTTTGTCGCGGCGCGAACTGTCGGAAATCGCCGATGTATCGCCCCGCTATATCGCCCAAATGGAAGCGGGGCAGGGGAACATCTCAATCGTCTTGTTGTCACGTGTGGCGCATGCCTTGGAAATAGGGATCGAATGGCTTTTGTGGCCCGAAGACCCATGGTTTTCGCCCGTCAAAGATATGGTCGACCGCTATCGCGTGGCAGATCGCCAAACCCGCGAACGCATCCTGCGCATTCTCGATGACCAAGACGCCCCAAACGCCAAAGCATCGCGCATTTGTCTGATCGGCTTGCGCGGTGCGGGAAAATCCACAT
>RGAJ01000535.1 GCA_009920225.1 Paracoccaceae bacterium | reverse complement strand
GAATTCTCACCCGGTGAACCAAGCTGGGACGCCGCATTGATTGCCTATTCAATGAACGGCCAAAACATGCATGTGCGCGAAAAAGGGCCGCTTTGGATCGTATTTCCGTATGACGAATCATCAGAGTTCCGCACTGACTATGTCTATTCTCAGAGCGTTTGGCAGTTAAGTCGCTTAGATGTCGAGTAGCGAAAACATATCAACGGCAATCAGCGATGTATCAGAGGTACTTTCGCCCAACGCCATCAAGATCGCAAGGTTCAGCGCCTTGGGGGCGGTTTTGCTATTGTGTTTTTTGGCACTTTTGTCCTTGGCGATTGAGGTGTTCAACAAGCTCGAACACCTAAAAGAGGCAAATACAGATAACGCAGAATGGAGCTTTTCTCAGATCGAAGTCGATTATTATCGTATGAGGTCCGAATTCGAAATCGCAAACTATACAAAGCTAAGCGATCTGTCTGCGGCCTCTAAATCCTTCGACGTGTTCTACAGCCGGATCGTCAATGTTTCATCAGGACCATATGCAAGCTTTTTGCTTGCAGACATGGAAACCGCCCGCTCATTCAACGAAATTGAACGATTCCTCGACGCCAAGGCACATATCATTGATGCGGGCGACACCGCCGTGCGACGCGGACTTCAATCTTTTGTAGACGATGTTCACGCGCTACAGCCTCATGTCCGGCGCGTATCCGTCTTTGGGTTGCAAGCCATCGTCGCCAAAGCCGACCATCAGCGCGAAGATATTGCAAATACGTTGCTGCGGCTCGCCATCTTTACTTCTGCGACCATTGCGGTGTTGCTGGTCTCAAGCATCTTTCTGTTTCGGTTTAATCAAATTAGCCAGCAAAGCGATGCTCAGACTCGCATCATAAACAAACGTATGACCACCGTCTTGAATGCGTCGCTTGATGCCATCATCGTCATGGACATCAAGGGCATCGTCGTCGAAATGAACCCCGCCGCAGAAATGATTTTTGGGTTTTCGCGGCCAGAAATGATCGGTCATTCGATGTCCGACGCGATCGTCCCCGAAAAATACCGAAAGGCCCATAATGCAGGTATGGACCGCTTTATTAAAACGGGAAAAGCACGGGTAAGCGGGTCTGGTCGCATCAAACTGACCGCGTTGAACAAACAGGGCAAAGAATTTCCAATCGAGCTTGTGA
>RGAJ01000534.1 GCA_009920225.1 Paracoccaceae bacterium | reverse complement strand
CGCCACGGTGGTCAAATCCTAGTCGATCAATTGAAAATCCAAGGTGTGGATCGCGTGTTCTGCGTTCCCGGCGAAAGCTATTTGGCCGCACTTGATGGTTTGTTCGAAAGCGGGATCGATACAATCGTTGGCCGCAACGAAGGCGGCGTTGCCATGATGGCCGAAGCACATGGCAAGCTGACGGGAAAACCGGGCGTGGCCTTTGTCACCCGTGGCCCCGGTGCCACCAACGGATCGGGCGGCGTTCATGTCGCATTCCAAGACAGCACGCCCATGATCCTGTTCGTGGGTCAAGTTGCAAGCGATCAACGCGACCGCGAAGCCTTTCAAGAGGTCGATTATCGTCAAATGTTCGCCCCGCTGGCGAAATGGGTCGCACAGATTGATCGCACCGACCGTATTCCCGAATATGTCAGCCATGCATTTCACATCGCACAAGCGGGCCGCCCCGGCCCTGTTGTTTTGGCCCTTCCCGAAGACATGCTGTCCGCCACCGCCGATGTCCCCGACGCAGCCGCCGTTCAGGTCGCAGAACAAGGCATCGCGGATGAGCGCGTTATGGCGATACTCGATCAGCTGGACGCTGCAAAATCCCCGATGATGATCGTCGGCGGACCATCTTGGTCTGCGCAGGCCGCCCGCGATGTGGCAACGTTTGCCGAAAACATGGGGCTTCCTGTTGGCACATCGTTTCGGTGTCAGGATTACATCGACAATCGCCACCCGCATTATATCGGCGATGTTGGCATCGGGCCAAACCCCGATCTTGCCGTGCGGATCAAATCCGCCGATGTTGTGTTGGTGATCGGCGCGCGCATGGGGGAAATGACGACTGGAGGCTATACAATGTTGGATATTCCAAAACCAAGCCAAAAGATCATCCACATCCATCCAAACGCAGATGAAATTGGTCGCGTGTTCCGTGCAGATGTCGCGATTTCATGCCATTCTGCGGATTTCCTATCCGCCGCCGCACGGCTAAGCGCGGGGCGTAATGGCCTAGCGCCACACAGCGAACGTGCATCATATGAGGCGTGGCAAACCCCATTTGCAACACCAGGCGCGGTAAAGATGGAACAGATCATTTCACACCTGTCGCACACCCTGCCCGAGACTGCCATTCTAACCAATGGCGCTGGAAACTATGCGGCTTGGTTACATCGGTATTA
>RGAJ01000533.1 GCA_009920225.1 Paracoccaceae bacterium | reverse complement strand
CCTGATCCATCCGCGACAGGGCCAAAGCGCCCTGTCCCGTTGGCACATCGATGGCGCGAATGACCACGCCATTGCGCGACACGGGACAGCTGTGTTGGTCAAAAATCTCATAGACCAAACGCACCACACCGCCGCAGCATTGGCCAAGCTGTGGACCCAACGGATGCACCGCAGACCAAGACGCCGGACGCGACAACGCGGCGCGCACCTGTTCTACCGCCTGATATTCCAATGCACCACCGCCGATGGTTCCTGATTGCCCGTCCTGCCAGACCCAGATATGCGCGCCAACCTCGCGCGGGCTTGATCCCTGTACATCGGCAATGACGACGCGGGCCACATGACCATGGCGTGCAATCAATGTTTGAAGCCGATTTAGATCAAACGCCATTGCGCACCCTTTCGACCGCGAACAGAATACGTTCAGGTGTGGCGGGTGCATCCAGATGCGGATAGGTCTGACCGCAACTTGATAGGGCATGGTTCAACGCCATCAAGGTGGAAATTCCCAACATAAACGGGGGTTCACCCACTGCCTTGGATTTATAGACGGTCATTTTGGGATTGTCTTGTCCCCACAACGCCACATTAAATTCATCGGGACGATCTGCCATCACAGGAATTTTATAGGTCGATGGGGCATGGGTGCGCAAGCGGCCTGTGTCGTCCCAAACCAGCTCTTCACAGGTAAGCCAACCCGATCCTTGGACATAGGCGCCTTGGATCTGCCCGATGTCCAACGCAGGGTTCAACGATGCGCCTGTGTCGTGCAAAATATCAGCGCGCAGAATGCGATTTTCCCCCGTCAGCGTATCAATTGCAACTTCGGTCACCGCGGCACCATAGGCGAAATAGAAAAACGGCTGCCCTTGTCCGCGAATGCGATCCCACGCCACATCGGGTGTTTTGTAAAACCCTGTGGCGGACAGGCTCACACGGCCCTCGTAACACATTTGCACGGCCTTATCAAAACCCAGCACACGGCGACCAATGTGCACTTGGTTCCCGATGAATTCCACATCCTCGGGCGTTTTGCCAACTTGATCTGATAAAAATTCGGCCATGCGGGTTTTGATTTTCTGACAGGCATCCAAAACCGCCATTCCGTTCAAATCACTGCCGGAACTTGCTGCGGTGGCTGAGGTATTCGGCACCTTGCCGGTATCGGT
>RGAJ01000532.1 GCA_009920225.1 Paracoccaceae bacterium | reverse complement strand
CATGTCGACAATACCGCCCCATTGGCGCAGCATTTTCAGGCGCGAAATCATCGGGAAGGTTTCGACCAAGGCACGCACGGTTTCCTCGATATGGTGGAAGGACCCACGTTGGGTATAGTTGTTGAATCCGTCTGTTCCACCGCCAATCACCATTTCGCCCTTGTCTGATTGGGACATATAGCCATGCACGGTGTTTGCCATGACGACCACATCCATACATGGTTTGATGGGTTCCGATACCAATGCCTGCAACGCAACCGATTCAATCGGCAAACGGAAGCCCGCCATATGCGCCAGATCGGATGTATGGCCCGCCACAACGATGCCAAGCTTGTCACAGTCAATGGCACCTTTGGTGGTATCGATACCAACAACCTTGCCATTTTCGCGACGCACGCCTGTGACCTCGCATTTTTGGATGACATCCATCCCCATGTCGGAACATGCGCGTGCATATCCCCATGCCACGGCATCGTGACGCGCTGTGCCGCCGCGTTTTTGCAACAGACCACCCAAGACAGGGTAGCGTGGGCCGTGGATGTTGATGATGGGCACCAATTCCTTGACTTTTTCAGGGCCGATGAATTCTGTCGCCACGCCTTGGAGCGCGTTTGCATGAGCTGTGCGTTCATAGCCGCGCACCTCATGTTCGGTCTGCGCCAACATGATCAGGCCACGGGGTGAGAACATAACGTTATAGTTCAAATCCTGCGACATCGTTTCATAAAGCGAGCGCGCCTTTTCATAAATCGCGGCAGACGGATCTTGCAGGTAATTCGACCGAATGATCGTGGTGTTGCGCCCCGTGTTGCCGCCGCCCAACCAACCTTTTTCGATGATCGCGACATTGGTGATGCCGAAATTCTTGCCCAAATAATATGCTGTCGCCAAACCATGGCCACCTGCGCCGACGATGATGGCATCGTATTTCTTTTTCGGCTCGGGTGATTTCCAAGCACGTTCCCAACCAGTGTGATAGCGCGCGGCTTCGCGTGCGACGGCAAATATTGAATAGCGTTTCATCAGGCTTCGAATCCGAGTTGTGAGGTTGAACAAGATATTGCGCATTTGCCCCTTGTGTCACCGACCCAGTGCGTCACTTGCCCCCTTCGTTGCGACATCTGCACCGCATTTGCCGCATTGACCCTTTTTTATTTTTCTGCAGGGTC
>RGAJ01000531.1 GCA_009920225.1 Paracoccaceae bacterium | reverse complement strand
ACGTGCCGACTTTACCGAATATCTGGATGTGCATTACGTCCCCGGTACGGGCGAGATCCTAGTGTTTTGTGCGGCCTTGATCGGCGGCGGCATGGGGTTTTTGTGGTACAATGCCCCCCCCGCTGCGGTGTTCATGGGGGACACAGGATCATTGGCATTGGGTGGGGCGCTTGGTGCCATTGCAGTCGCCACGAAACACGAAATCGTCTTGGGCATTGTGGGCGGTTTGTTCGTTGTCGAGGCGCTGTCGGTTATTATCCAAGTGCTCTATTTCAAACGCACGGGGAAACGCGTTTTCCTGATGGCGCCGATCCATCATCACTTTGAGAAAAAGGGGTGGGCCGAGCCGCAGATCGTGATCCGTTTCTGGATCATCGCGTTGATTTTGGCGATGATCGGCCTTGCCACGTTGAAGGTGCGCTAGGACAAGGGCGCATATGTGAAACATCTGGGGACGTC
Source organism: Paracoccaceae bacterium (assembly GCA_009920225.1). Lineage (GTDB taxonomy): Bacteria > Pseudomonadota > Alphaproteobacteria > Rhodobacterales > Rhodobacteraceae > CAJXSD01. Next base: position 711 of record RGAJ01000531.1, on the reverse strand, counting down.
GGTGCACTGCGCCGGCGTTTTTGTTTGGTTTGGGGCTTTGCCCCCTTGGCCTTTGGCCAATTCCCCCCAGGATATTTTTGGACAAAAAATGAATTGAGCCATGGGTGTGGGAAACGTCTTGCGGTTGAGAGATTATGGCGTACTATTGGTTATATTGGAATTTATGGGTGCGGTATGGATTATTTTATTCAAAACATCTGGGCAATTATTGGTGTCGTGTTGGCGATAATCGCGGTTGCCTATCAGGCGTTGCAGTTTCACAAAGGGCGCAAGGCAAGGGTTGAGACAGCAGATCATTTCTGGGAACAACAACCGACAAAGTGCGCACAAAGATGGTGACACAGAACAGCGTATCGAAGGCGGGTCGCACAACGTTCAGGACATACAGTGATGTTCGGTGATGACGTCGATCAAAGCATCGAGAATGGGCATGGCAATCTTCAGGCAGCACGCGATATCAAAATCCAGGGCATTACCTTTTAGCAACATCAGCAGGTCGTCAAAGAGAAAGATACAGAGATCAAGCAGTTGATTGAAGAGAAAACGCGCGCCGCTGTGAATGCAGAAAATACTGTCAAAGAGAAAGAAAAGTTTGAAGAAGAGCTGCGAGAGCTGAGGAAAACCCATGCGGCGCTGCAAGAGATGATGCAAAACCCGCATAAAGCGTATGACGCCCATATCAAAGGGGCGAATGAGTTGCAAAAAGTGCTG
>RGAJ01000054.1 GCA_009920225.1 Paracoccaceae bacterium | reverse complement strand
GCGCTGAAGCGCTCTAAGAACCGGAGACGAAAACATGGCAAACGCAAAAGGCAAAATCACTCAGGTGATCGGCGCCGTTGTGGACGTGCAGTTTGATGGTGATCTGCCACAGATCCTCAACGCATTGACCACAGAAAATAACGGTAAAAAACTGGTTCTGGAAGTTGCCCAGCACCTTGGTGAAAACACAGTTCGCACAATCGCGATGGACGCATCCGAAGGTTTGGTTCGCGGTCAAGCAGTTGCAGACACAGGCGCGCCGATTTCCGTTCCAGTTGGAAACGCGACATTGGGCCGTATTTTGAACGTTGTGGGCGAACCAGTGGACGAACAAGGTCCAGTGAACGCCACAGAATACCGTTCAATTCACCAACCAGCGCCGACATTCAGCGAACAATCAACTTCCTCTGAAATCTTGGTAACAGGTATCAAAGTGATCGACCTTCTGGCACCATATTCAAAAGGTGGTAAGATTGGTCTGTTCGGCGGTGCGGGCGTTGGTAAAACAGTTTTGATCATGGAATTGATCAACAACATCGCAAAAGTGCACTCAGGCTTCTCCGTTTTCGCGGGTGTTGGCGAACGTACTCGTGAAGGTAACGACCTTTACCACGAGATGATCGAATCCAACGTTATTAAACCTGATAACCTAGAAGAGTCACAAGTGGCGCTGGTCTACGGCCAGATGAACGAACCTCCAGGTGCGCGTGCACGTGTTGCCTTGACAGGTTTGACATTGGCAGAACAGTTCCGTGACCAATCTGGCACAGACGTTTTGTTCTTTGTTGATAACATCTTCCGCTTTACTCAGGCAGGTTCCGAGGTGTCAGCGCTGTTGGGTCGTATCCCATCCGCGGTGGGCTATCAGCCAACTTTGGCGACCGACATGGGCGCGATGCAAGAACGCATTACATCAACGAAAAATGGTTCGATTACATCGATCCAAGCCGTTTATGTTCCTGCGGACGACTTGACCGACCCTGCGCCTGCAACAACATTTGCTCACTTGGACGCGACAACCGTTTTGTCACGTGCGATTTCCGAGCTTGGTATCTACCCTGCGGTTGATCCGCTGGATTCTTCATCGCGTTTGATGGACCCAGCTGTTGTTGGTGAAGAGCATTACGGTGTTGCACGTTCCGTTCAGAACATTTTGCAACGTTATAAATCTTTGCAAGACATCATCGCGATTTTGGGCATGGACGAATTGTCAGAAGAAGACAAATTGACCGTTGCGCGCGCGCGTAAAATTCAACGCTTCTTGTCACAACCATTTGACGTTGCGAAAGTATTTACAGGTTCTGACGGTGTTCAGGTTCCATTGGAAGATACAATTGCATCGTTTAAAGCGGTTGTTGCCGGCGAATACGACCACCTACCTGAGGGTGCCTTCTATATGGTTGGCGGCATCGATGAAGTGATCGCAAAAGCCGAAAAAATGGCTGCTGAAGCGGCCTAAAGGAGGCCAAGATGGCGAACACTATGCAGTTTGATCTGGTAAGCCCTGAGCGTCGCGTCGCGACGCTTGAGGTGAGCGCAGTTCAAATCCCAGGCACAGACGGCGATCTGACAGCAATGCCAGGCCATGCGCCTCTGATTACAACACTTCGTCCTGGTATCCTTCGTGTTGAAAGCACTGAAGGCGCTAAGGAATATGTTGTTACCGGTGGTTTTGCCGAAATCGGCGAAGGTCTTTCTGTGTTGGCAGAAAAAGCTCTTCCACGTGACGAGATGACACAAGAAACGTTTGATGAAATCATCGCAGAGGCACGTGCAGCCTTGGACAATGCGAAAGAATTCTTCCACAGCGAACCAGGTCCAGTTGATGACGCAGCGAAGCTGTTGTCAGACATGGTGGCACTTGGTGGTCATATCGGTCTGAACGCAGACTGATTTACGTGATAGATAAAGAAATAAAGCCCTGTGGACTGTAAAGCTCCGCAGGGCTTTTTCTTTTGGGGCTTTGCCCCAAACCCCAGGATATATGGGGACAGAAAATGAAAACTTATTTTCGGCCAAACATAGCGAGCCGAATAAACGCGCGTTCCACAAGTTCGAGAGATGGTGCATGTTGATTTGCAGAGCGAAGCTGCAAATCGATGTCGGTTAGAATTGTGAGTGCTTCGCCCAGACGATGTGCGCCCCATTGTGAGGCTTGACGTTGGATGAGATCCCGTCGTGGGCCAAAAACCGGCGGGCGCAAATTTCCTATACCTGATCCCACACCACCGGGATCTGCCGCCACAGTATAGAGCGATTTAAAGTGGCGCGACGCAGCGATGACCAATGCGACCGCCTGCACGCCCTGCGAGCGGAGGCGTTTCATAATTGGTCCGATTTTGTCCACCTGTCCGTTGGCGACACACTGCAAGATATCATCCAGATCTGCTTCGTTTGAGGTTGGCGCGCAAAGTTCAACTTCGTTAGGTGTCAGTGGGGAGTGATCACCGTGTTTGTACAAGCCGATTTTTTGAATGGTTTGACGAAAGTCGCCTGGTTCAAGTTCGCGCGCAAGATCGGTGAGCAGGGCAAGCACAGTGCTTGGAATATTTGAGAGGCCCGCCGTCTTGAGTTCGTTTTCAATGTCTTGTCGTGTTGGCGGATCATCATAGACCGCAAGACAATAGGCATTTGGATGCGATTCGAATGATTTGCGAAGCTTTGATGTTGGTTTTAGCTGTCCCGCGCACACAAGAATTGTGGCATCCCCAACATTCCATGCGTTCAACCCCGCGCCGATTATTTCCGCGATAGTGTCAGACGCGTCTTCGACGAAGACAGCGCGCTGACCGGGAAAAAACCCTTGGGATTTGAGGCCATCTTGTAAAAGGGCAGGATCCTTGCGCAGATCCGCGCCAGAGACGCGGATCAATCGCATTTCCGCGGCGGCGTCGGGGCCCAACAAGTTTTTCAAAAACTCTTCGCGTTTCAAAGCAACGCGCATCGCGTCTGCACCGAATATCAATAGACCTGCACGCGATGTGTCTGGCGATTTCAAATAACCCTGACTGTCGCGTGGTGAGAGTTTCATTGGGTCAAGCTATCAGATTTGAACATGATATCTTCGACAATCAAATCACCGATCTGGATCATTAATCGCGCGCGCGCGTCTCTGGCGGCGGCCTGCGAAGATGTTGTAGATGTGGGTGCGTAGCCAACAAATGCATCAACCGCGCCTGAAATGACAACTTGGTTGTTGCTCAGGTCACGCAGAGAATATTTTCCGGCACCTGTCAGCTGCTGACGATAGGCGCGTCCATCAAAGGAAACGGCCGCCCGTTTTGACCCAACGGATATTGAATAGGCCAAACCATATTTTGCATTTTGCGTGGATCCGAGTCGTCTTTCCAATTGGTCGCGCAACGCGAATGTGTCGCGCGAACTTGGGGTGTCGTATTGGATCTGTCCGACGAGGCCCTTGATAGGTTGTGAGTCATATACCGGTTCAAAGCCACAGCCCGCGAGCGCTGTGGCAAGGATCAAAAACGATCTTCGGTTATACAACAACATTTATGATACGCCCCGGAACAACAATCACCTTCTTTGGCACCGCGCCATCCAAAGATCTTATGACAGCTTCTTGCGAAAGGGCAATTTTTTCCACGTCGTCCTTGGACATATCTTTGGGAACCGTGATCTCTGCGCGTCGTTTGCCATTGATTTGGATGGGAAGTGTGATTTCGTCATCCACCATCATCGCTGCGTCAGCTTTGGGCCATGGTGCGTGAACGATCAAACCGTCGCCGCCCAAATGCGACCAGATTTCTTCGGCAAGATGCGGTGTCATGGGCGACATAAGTTGCGCCAAAGAGCGCGCAGCCTGACGCTTTGCATCGGTTCCTGCCTTTGATTTTGCGAGAGTATTCGTGAACCCGTACAGCTTTGCGACGGATGCGTTGAACCCAAAGCTTTCGATGCCTTGTGTCACATCATGAATAGCTTTGTGCATGTCTTTTAACAGCGCAGCATCATGTTCATTCGCGCAATCGTCGCTTTGTGCGATGTCAGAGGCAATGCGATGCACCCGTGCCAAATGTTTTGCGGCGGCTTCGGCACCTGCGGCTGTCCATTCGACATCGCGTTCGGGGGGGCTGTCTGACAAGACAAACCAACGCGCGGTATCCGCGCCAAAGGCGTCGATAATGGCAACGGGATCGACCACGTTATTTTTCGACTTGGACATTTTTGCGGAGGGAACGATATCAACTTCGTCACCGTCTGCAATCAAGAATGCCTTGCCGTCGCGCAATTCAACCTGTTCAGGATAGTAATACACTGGGCGCCCATTGTCGCCATCGCGTTTGTAAATTGCGTGCGTGACCATCCCTTGGGTAAAGAGCGCGTTGAACGGTTCGATCGCGGTCTTTGGCAAGTGACCTGTGATTTGCATCGCACGTGCAAAGAACCGGGAATACAACAGGTGCAAGATCGCATGTTCGATGCCGCCAATGTATTGATCAACATTCATCCAATAGGACACATCATCCATATTTGTGGGTGTGTCAGCGCGTGGCGCGGTAAAGCGTGCAAAATACCATGACGAATCGACGAATGTATCCATCGTATCTGTTTCGCGCTTTGCTGGGGCGCCGCAGGATGGACACGCACAATCGCGCCATGTTGGGTGGCGATCAAGAGGATTGCCCGGCATGTCAAAGGTCACATCGTCAGGAAGCGCGATGGGAAGGTTTTCCTTTTTCTCGGGAACCACGCCGCAGGCGTCGCAATGTACGACAGGGATCGGGCAGCCCCAATAGCGTTGGCGTGATAGGCCCCAATCGCGCAAGCGGAATTTGGTCACGCCTTTGCCCCAACCTGCCGCTTCTGCGAAATCAACGGTGGTGTTGATCGCCTCTTCCCCGGTCGCAACATCGAGACCTGCAAAGTGGTTGATCCATTTTACAGGTTCTGTTTTCGCGGGAACGAACGCTGTGTCCGTAACGGGTGTTTCGTTATCAAGCGCGTAAAACGTATCAATCACGGGCAGATCGTATTTGCGCGCGAAATCCAAATCGCGTTGGTCATGCGCAGGGCAGGCAAAGATTGCGCCGGTCCCATAGTCCATCAAGATGAAATTCGCGATCCAAACAGGAAGTTCCCAATCGGGGTTCAATGGGTGCTTGACGCGCAGACCTGTGTCGATGCCTTTTTTCTCGGCCTTTTCCATATCGGCCTCGGATGTCGACATTTGACGACATTCTTTGTTAAAGGCGGCGATCTCTGAATTTGTGGCCTCAAGATGGCGGGCAAGTGCATGATCGGCCGAAATTCCGACAAAGGATGCCCCCATCAGCGTATCGGGTCGTGTCGTGTATACGGTGATATCGTCGAACCCGTCAGGTCCATTTTTCATCTCAAACGCAAATTCCAAACCGCGGGATTTCCCGATCCAGTTTGATTGCATCAATTTAACTTTGGCAGGCCAATTGTCCAAACCATCGATCGCAGACAACAGCTCATCTGCATGGTCGGATATTTTAAAGAACCATTGCGTCAGCTCTTTGCGTTCAACCAGCGCACCTGACCGCCAGCCACGGCCATTTTCGACCTGTTCGTTGGCCAAAACGGTCATGTCCACTGGGTCCCAGTTGACCACAGCATTTTTGCGGTAGACCAAACCTTTGTCCAAGAAATCCAGGAACAACGCCTGTTGTTGTCCGTAATATTCAGGATCACAGGTGGCAAATTCGCGTGACCAATCGATGGACAGCCCCAATGGCTTCATCTGGTTTTTCATCACCGCGATATTGTTGTAGGTCCAATCCTTTGGATGTCCGCCCGACGCCATTGCCGCATTTTCGGCAGGCATCCCGAACGCATCCCAACCCATTGGATGAAGCACGTTGTGACCCGTTGACATTTTGTATCGAGCAATCACGTCACCCATGGTGTAGTTGCGGACATGCCCCATGTGGATACGCCCAGATGGATATGGGAACATTTCCAACACATAGTATTTTGGTTTACTTGCATCACGTTTTGCGGCGAACACACCCGCTTGGTCCCAAGCGGCTTGCCAATTGCGTTCGATCTCAGCTGCGGAATAGCGCGACATCTTGGATTCCTTGATTTTTACTGTCGGCGATAGTGATACGCGACCGTGCAGGCAGGGTCCATAGCTAAGCGGTGGGTTTTCAGGCCAAAATGGAACGTGCCCAAATTATTTCACAATTCGGGCAAAATTTTTACACGTCTGGCTGCGATGAAGGCAGCATCGTAAACTATTGTCTCGAAGGGCAACGTATCCAGTGCATGTTCCGTTGTACATAACATCTATGGCGTATTGCTGTGTGCCGATACCGTCTTGGCGGTCCGTTATGGATAGCGGGACGATCTTGACCGCCCTTTGGCGACGTTTCCATCGAAAAATGTTTATGTTCTGTCGCAGATGCTGTGTTAGCAGTCGATGTCTTTCGTATCCATTCAGCATGCAACCGTTTACAATCCCTGCGAACAGATTTTCCAGATTTTTCCCGCCCTCGTCACAGATTAACGTCTGTGAACCTTGGAGCACACCTAAAGGAGAAGAAAAATGAAGTGTCCTAAGACGATGATCCGCCAAAAACTCAGTAACTTTTTAACGGATGAAGACGGCGCAGTGACCGTTGATTTTGTTGTGTTAACAGCAGGTGTCATAGCGTTGGGTGTTGTTGCCGCAAGCCAATTTGTGGTGAGCGATGATGATATTGATGAGATGGATCCCAACTACAGCGAATTGGACTACATAGCCCAATATATAATGGAGCAACAAGGGATTATTCCCGCCCCCAACCGATCCGTAATGGATCGGCTTACCCGCACAATTCGGGTAAAAACAATCCTCTTCAAGGTATGTATCGGATTTGGAATGACGGTTGCTGGGGACTTGTATAAAGATGAGATTCAATCCGCTTACTGCGATCTTTTGTAGGCCATGATTTGAATTTTGATATACTGGTTTGGCTTTTAAGTCGCTATGGTTTAACGGTCCTGGTTGGACCAAATATTCCTAACGCAAAAAAAGCAGGGATGCCATTTTATGAAGATATTGCTGATTCACCAGAATTTCCCAGGGCAGTATAAACACTTGGGGCCCGCTTTGGCCGCGCGGGGGGATCAGGTGGTTGCCTTGACCCCAAAGGTGAAAAAGCCTGCGCGATGGCAGGGTATTGATGTGGTTCCCTATGCTATTTCGCGTGGAAATGGGAAAAATGGGCATCCTTGGGTGACGGATTTGGAAACCAAGGTTATTCGGGCCGAAGCCTGCTATCTCGCTGCGGTTAGGCTGCGCGACAGCGGTTTTACACCGGATGTCATACTTGCCCATCATGGGTGGGGCGAAAGCATGTTTCTCAAGGATGTGTGGCCGTCTGCACGCATTGGCCTTTATTGTGAACTGTATCATCGTGCGACCTATCCCCATGTTGGGTTTGATCCCGAATTCGATAAGGGGGCACAGGACCGCGATGTTCTGCGTTTGCGGCTGCGCAACATAAACAATTTTCTGCATTTCGACATCGCAGAAGCCGGGCTCAGCCCAACAGCGTTCCAAGCAGATACATTCCCGCAGCCGTTTCGCGATAAAATAACCGTGCGGCATGATGGTATTGATACGGATGTGGTCTGCCCGAATCCCGCCGCAACACTGCGTGTAAATGATGCTTTGACCCTCACCCGTCAGGACGAAGTGATTACTTTCATTAACCGAAATCTAGAACCCTATCGCGGGTATCACATTTTTATGCGGGCACTTCCGCGTTTGTTGCGGGACAGGCCCAATGCGCAGATTGTTGTGTTGGGGGGGATGATGTCAGTTATGGATCGCGCCCGCCAAAAGGTAAAACATGGAAACAAATTTTTATCGACGAAGTGCGTGATCAAATTTCTGATGCGGATTGGGCGCGGGTGCATTTCATGGGGCGGGTTCCCTATGATGTTTTCCTGTCGATGATGCAGGTCAGCCGCGTGCATATTTACCTCACATACCCGTTCGTCCTGAGTTGGAGTTTGCTCGAAGCAATGAGCGCAGGCGCCGCGATTGTCGCGGGCGACACCGATCCCGTGCGTGAGGTTATGGAGCGTGGAAAGACGGGGATCTTGACCGATTTCTTTGACAAAGACGCGCTGGTTGATCGGGTTTGCGAGGCGTTGGATAATGCCGAACTACGCGACTCATTGGGTCGTGCGGCGCGTGATTATGTCGTTAAAAACTATGATTTGAAAACAATTTGCCTACCGCAACACTTGGCGTGGGTGGATAGGCTATCTCATTTACCCGCGGTCGAAATCAAACCTTAGGACAGGCTAGAAAAATCCTGCATCACGGCGCAGCTGACGCGCGCGGGATAAAATTGCGTCTTCGACGGCACGCATTGTTTCTTTGGATGTTGGACCATTTCGTGTTTGCAAGGCCACACGCAATGTGCGCGCATCCAAGGCAGGGTCCGACACATATACGGTTGCGCGATATGGTTTTGATCCACCTGGTGGTGTGCCGTATCCTGTTACAATCACCCCTGAAAATGGATCGACGCTTTCGATCGGCAGAAAGTCCAAAACATCCAAGGATGCCTGCCATATGAAGCGATTCACTTTGACGGGCGTTTCAGATGGATTACTGCGAAACGCGTCCCAGATTGTTGTCCGGCGTTCTTCTGTACCGGCACTGTCGGACAATGCAGCAGGACGTACAGTTGTCAGATCCCCCAATACGCGTTTTGCCGATGAACAAGCGCTCAGCCCCAAGATCAGACCGGTCGAAATGATGATGAATGTCCGTTTGCGTCCCATGCGTGCCCCCAAAGGTTTAAAAAACACCTAACTTATAGGGCAATATTGGGCAAGACTGGATTTGCAATTTCCCCACGGCACACCGCATAGCGAAAATCTGCCCAAAGTTGAGGTGTGGCAATACTGCATCATATTTCCGTCACTTGAATTCGAAGCGGTCGTAATGCTTGCAAGTTAGGGGGAAAAAGAGCGATTGAATAGGCATTCTTGAAGCACG
>RGAJ01000530.1 GCA_009920225.1 Paracoccaceae bacterium | reverse complement strand
CTGGCATCAAGGAATACGCAGAATTCTTTATCTCTGACGAAATCGCGGGCCCAGATGGTCCTTTGGCTGCATACGGTCTGGTATCAGATCCAGAGTTGTCAGCGACCCAAGAAGCGGTTAGCAACGAAGTTGTCATGAAATAATCTAACCTCATGTAGGTTACAGATCATTTGCCTTGGCGGTGGATACATCGCCAAGGCAGTTTTTGCAAAAGGGTGCGCATGTCACAGTCTGTCTTAGTCCTTGCCATTATCGCCATCGCTGTTGTCGGATTTGGCCTAGGGCGTGCAAAGGTGGTTTCAAAACAGGAACGCCTTCATTCTTTGCCACGCTATTACGGAACCTTCGTTGCATTATGTGCAGGTGTGCCTGCATTTGCGGTGATGTTGCTGTGGGTGTTGTTTGCGCCCATTATCATGCTGCAACCGATCTTTGATCAAATCACACCTGATATGATCCCAGAGGGCGGCGCGGCAAGCTTGATTATGGCGGATATCTCGCGCCTGTCGGATGGCCTGATCACAGCGCAAGAGGCAGGTTTGATAGACCCCGCCGCAATTGGCGCACCCGTGAACCTGACGGTGTTGGGTGAAATGTTGGGACAGGCAGGCGTCATTTTGGGCAGCGAGATTCAGGATAGTACCCTTATCCTTGCCCTTGAAATGGTGGAACGCACGCAGACGTTCCACACTTTGTTGGTGGTCGTGACCTTGGCAACCGCGCTGATCGGGCTTGCGACTGGATATATGCGGGTATCGCCCCGTTTTTGGGCCCGCAATATGGTGGAGCGCGCGTATTTGGGACTGCTGATCCTCGCGGCCGGAGTTGCGATTTTCACGACGGTTGGTATTGTTTTGTCGATGCTTTTTGAAACGATCAATTTCTTTGGTCTGCACGATTGGCGCGATTTCTTCTTTGGCCTGAACTGGGCGCCATCGTTCCAAGATGACAGTGAATTGGCCATTCTGCCGCTTTTGTGGGGGACGCTGTATATTTCCATCGTTGCCCTTTTTGTCGCGGTGCCGATTGGATTATTTGCTGCAATTTATCTTTCTGAATATGCATCGCGTTCGGTGCGGTCGTTTGCTAAACCGCTGCTTGAGGTTTTGGCGGGCATTCCCACGATCGTTTACGGTCTGTTCGCCTTGATCGTTTTTGGTCCATTTCTAAA
>RGAJ01000529.1 GCA_009920225.1 Paracoccaceae bacterium | reverse complement strand
TGCCAGTTCGGATCACCAGACGCCATAGACCGTGCAAAGGTCCACACATCTTTTTGGCGTTTGATATGCTTGTCATCACCTTCAATCACCTCACCATCGGCATTTTTCACAACCGATGTCAGCTCTGCGGTAAACGAAACCGTGATTTCCGCATATTTCGACGTTGTGTCAAAATCTGCTGATACCAATTTCAATTCGCGCATCCCGATAAAGTTTGCGTTGATGTACAAACCTTTTTCATTGCGATCTGCGATAACGCCGTCAAAGGCGTCTTGGATTTCGGGCGCGAGAAACGCGCGAACTTCGGAAATATTGCCATTTTCAAAGGCCATCAAAATCATTTCATAGGCCATACGTGCGCCACCCAAGAAATCATTGACGGAAAAGCTGTTGTCGGCACGTTTCATTAATGCCAATGCTTCGGCGGTCGTCGACCCTTTTTCTGCGTGATCTAGGATGTCTGTGTCTTCGCCACCATCAATGACTTGGAAATCACGCTTTTTGGGGCTTTCTTGCGCTTGGACGGGTGGTTTTTCAAACCCTTCGCGCGTTCCCAATACGTTTTTTAGGCGCATCACAAGAAACAAGGCGATCCCAGCTAGTACCAAAATTTCAATAATTGCAGCGTTCATTCTGGTTCTCACTTTGCAAAAGTAGATTTTTTCAAGTCTGTTTCCTATGTAGGTAACATGATGTCGCAAGTCCACCTTGTGATGCGTTAGGAGAACAATTTATGTGGCTTTTATTCCTTTTTATCGCGGTTCCAGTGATTGAAATCGCTCTATTCATCCAAGTTGGTGGATTAATTGGATTATTTCCAACCCTTGCCATTGTCATTTTTACCGCAATTTTGGGAACCTATTTGGTGCGCGGACAGGGGTTATCCACCCTGTCAACCTTGCAATCACAGTTTTCAAACCTGCAGGACCCGACCGAAAGCCTTGCGCATGGTGCAATGATCCTGTTTGCGGGGGCGCTTTTGCTGACACCGGGATTCTTTACAGATGCGGTTGGGTTTTTGTTGCTGACACCTGCGTTTCGGTTGATGGCCTTTCGGTGGGTCAGGTCCAAAATGAAAGTATCCAGTTTTCAAATGGGTGGCGGACAGTTTCGTCAACAGACACCCCACCAAGGCGGAACAGTGTATGACGCAGATTACAAAGACGTCACGCCAAATGAAAATTCCCCTTGGTCATCAA
>RGAJ01000528.1 GCA_009920225.1 Paracoccaceae bacterium | reverse complement strand
GAGCTGGAAGAGCGCATTGAGGGCATCAAACTGTCCAAAGAAGCCTATGACAAAGCAATGGCAGAGCTGAAAAAGCTAAAATCTATGTCGCCCATGTCGGCAGAAGCAACCGTTGTGCGCAATTATTTGGATTGGATGTTGTCAATCCCATGGGGCGTGCGGTCGCGCGTGAAAAAAGATCTGGGCAAAGCGCAGGCTGTTTTGGATGCGGATCACTATTCCTTGGACAAGGTCAAAGAACGCATCGTCGAATACCTCGCAGTGCAGCAACGCAGTGCAAAATTAAAAGGTCCGATCATGTGTTTGGTCGGCCCTCCTGGTGTGGGTAAAACGTCATTGGGCAAATCGGTCGCCAAAGCCACAGGCCGTGAATTCATCCGTATTTCATTGGGTGGCGTGCGTGACGAAAGCGAAATCCGCGGACATCGTCGCACCTATATTGGATCAATGCCTGGCAAGATTATTCAAGCGCTGAAAAAGGCCAAGACAACCAACCCCCTTATTTTGTTGGATGAAATCGACAAAATGGGCCAAGATTTCCGTGGCGATCCTGCCTCGGCCATGTTGGAAGTGTTGGATCCAGAACAAAACTCAACCTTTGTCGATCACTACCTTGAGGTAGAATATGATCTGTCAAACGTCATGTTCTTGACGACTGCGAACAGCTATAACATGCCCGGCCCGCTTTTGGATCGGATGGAAATCATTTCGCTTGCCGGATATACCGAAGACGAAAAACGCGAAATCGCGCGCCGTCACTTGGTGTCAAAAGCCGTGAAAAACCACGGTCTGAAAAAGGGTGAATTTGAGGTCACCGATGGCGCCCTCAACGCGATGATCCGTCTTTATACCCGCGAAGCAGGCGTTCGGAATTTGGAGCGCGAGATTTCCAAATTGGCACGCAAAGCGGTCACAAAAATTGTCAAAGGCGAAGCGACATCCGTCACTGCCACCGAAGACAATTTGGATGACTTCCTAGGCGTGAAAAAATTCCGCTACGGTTTGGCCGAACAAGAGGATCAAGTTGGCGTGGTCACTGGCCTTGCATGGACCTCCGTTGGTGGGGATTTGCTCCATATCGAAGCGTTGAAGCTGCCCGGTAAGGGGCGCATGAAAACCACCGGAAAATTGGGCGATGTGATGAAGGAATCAATTGATGCCGCGTCATCCTATGTACGCTCGATCAGCCCACAAATCGG
>RGAJ01000527.1 GCA_009920225.1 Paracoccaceae bacterium | reverse complement strand
ATGCGTTGAAAATGTCCCGCAATTGGGATTGACCCGCCACAGCCCACAAACGCGGCGGCATCCGGCCATTCATCCGACAGCGCGCTGCGGGCCGCTTCGAATTCTGGGGCGTCGGTGGACATTTGCGACGCTTTTGATCCGCCATGTTCTTTGAACTCGACGCTGACATCAGGCGGCAACATGGATCTGACATAGGCTCGAAAATTCTTGCGAATCTCTGCGGGGTCCTGGTCCCCCACCAAGCGAAAGCTGACCTTGGCGCTGGCGCGCGACGGCAACACAGTCTTGAACCCTTCGCCAGTATATCCGCCGTGGATCCCGTTGATTTCACAAGTTGGTCGCGACCAAATCATTTCAAGCGGGGTGCGCCCTGTTTCACCTGCAGGGTTGGACAGCCCCACATCACCCAGGAACGTTCCATGATCGAAATTCAATCCACGCCACTGTTCTGCCAACTCATCCGAAATTTCGGGAACCCCGTCATAGAAATGCGGCACCGTGATGCGGCCGTCATCATCGTGCAAGCCCGCAAGGATACGCGTCAACACGCGAATGGGGTTTGCAGACGGGCCACCATACATGCCCGAATGCAGGTCCTTGTCCGGGCCTGTCAGAATGATTTCTTCGCCGACCAAACCCCGCAGCATCGTAACGATCGCAGGGGTTTTTGATTGAAACAACCCTGTGTCACAAATCAAAACCACATCCGACATCAATTCATTTCGGTTATCGAGCATAAAGGGAACAAGGCTGGGTGAGCCGCTTTCTTCCTCGCCTTCAAAGAAAAACGTAATTTTGCAGGGCAAGGTTCCGTGTTCGGTTTTCCACGCACGACAGGCTTCGAGGAATGTCATCAATTGGCCTTTGTCGTCCGATGATCCACGTCCACGAATAACTTTGCCTTTTGCCGTAGTTTCGACCGCAGGATCAAAAGGGTCGCGGTCCCAAAGGTTCAAGGGATCGACCGGTTGAACATCATAATGACCATAAAACAAAACATGCGGTCCGGGGCCATCAATATGTCCGATTACCATCGGATGCCCCGGTGTTGGACATTTTCGTGCGTCTGCCCCGATTGAAATTAGATCCTTGACCAACCAATCTGCCGCCGCATTGCAGTCATCTTTATAGGCTGGATCGGTCGAAATGGAGCGTATACGCAACAATTCCAACAATCTTTTTGTCGAATTTTCCAAATCT
>RGAJ01000526.1 GCA_009920225.1 Paracoccaceae bacterium | reverse complement strand
ACACCTTATGGCGATGTACGCGTTCGTCAGGCAATCAGCCAAGCGGTCGACAACGGCATCGTTCTGGAATTGGGCTACTCTGGTCGTGGCGTCCAAGCGGACAACCACCATGTTGCACCTGTTCACCCAGAATATGCAGATATCGGTCGTCCAAAACATGATCCAGCAGGCGCAGCAGCGTTGATGGCCGAAGCCGGCATGGCCGATTTCGAACACGAGCTGATCACAATCGACGACGGCTTCAACGCGAACACCGGTGACGCAATCGCAGCGCAAGTTCGCGATGCAGGCATCAAAATCAAACGCACATTGCTGCCAGGTTCAACATTCTGGAATGATTGGGATAAATACCCATTCTCAGCCACAGAATGGAACCACCGCCCATTGGGTGTTCAGGTTCTGGCGTTGGCCTATAAATCTGGTGTTCCATGGAACGAAGCAGGATATTCAAACCCAGAATTCGACGCATTGTTGGACAAAGCGATGTCAATCGCGGATGCCGATGCACGTCGTGCGGTTATGGAGCAGATTGAAACCATCTTCCGCAATGATGCGGTTATCATTCAATCCTACTGGCGTTCGCTGTACCGCAACTACCGCCCAGGCGTTGTAGGTGCAGAGATGCATCCATCCTTTGAAATCCACGTTCACAAACTCGGATTTGCTGCATAAGCTTTCCGCTTAGTTAAGGCCGCATCACGTCGTTGATGCGGCCTTTGTTTGAGTTGAACTCACCACCTATGGGGATGCCACGGATGGGATTATTTATAATCAAGCGTCTGGCTGTGATGATTTTCACCGCTTTGTGCTTAACCTTCATTGTTTTCTTTTTGACGAACCTTTACCCAAACCTTGAAAAGCTCGCGAAATCAGAAGGCAATTTTCGGATGAGCGACGCAGAAGTGGCGTCATATCTTGGAAACAACGGATATCTTCAACCGCTGCCGGTCAAATATGGCCAATGGCTTGGTGTCCTACCAGGTTATGTGATCGAAGGCACAGATGGAAACGTCAGATACGGCTGTGCAAAGGGCGGAAAATCAACCGAAAATCTTCCGACATTTTGCGGCATCCTACAAGGTGACTGGGGCTTGTCGAGCGTTTTCAAAGATGACGTATCAACCATTATTGGCATTCGTTTATCGCTGACGGGCAAGCTAATGATGTGGGTGATGATCCTGATGGTGCCCTCGGCGCTGG
>RGAJ01000525.1 GCA_009920225.1 Paracoccaceae bacterium | reverse complement strand
ATCAGGCGCACAAAACGTCGAAGCGGCCAAGGCGTTCTTGCTATACGTCACATCGCCCGACGTTCAAACTTGGATCAACTCAGGCGATGCCTTGGGTCAGTTGCCCGTGAACTCTCAGGCGTCTGTGTCGGATGATAAATTCATCCAGCAAGGCTTTAACATGCTGTCAAACAACGCAGGCGGCGGGATCATGCAGTTCTTTGACCGCGATTTCCCAGCGGAAATGGCATCCGTCGGCATGGAAGGCTTGCAAGAATTCATGGTGTTCCCTGACAATCTAGAGGACATCTTGGCCCGTCTTGAGGACACACGCCAGCGCATCTACAAGTAAACGCATCAAACAGGGCGCGCGTCATGCGTGCCCTGTTTTGTCAGCCCGTTCAATATATTGGCAAACGGCGCGGCCATTTCCCAATGCATTGATCAATAGCTGGTCGCACAAATTTGGTTGCATAAGGGGTCATTTATGACAATTGCCTATGATCACACACCCGCAAACCGCAGTTGGTTTAAACGCAACGAATTGGCCATTATGCCGTGGCTCTTTTTGCTGCCGGCGGTGTTGTTTTTTGCCGTTTATGTGATCAGTCCGATTGCACAATCGTTTTGGATTTCGTTTCATGAATGGGATGGGCTTGGCGAAAAAACCTATGTCGGGATGGACAATTACGAACGCTTGTTGGGATTGGGCGATCAACGGATGGATCGTAAATTCGAGGTTTCGTTTTGGAACAATCTCAAATGGTTGGTCCTCTATCTGCTGGCCGTTCCTATGGGGTTGGCGATTGCGTTGTTTTTGAACCAGACCGTGACTGGCATTCGCATTTATAAATCGCTTTTTTTCTTTCCTTTTGTGATTTCGCAGGTTGTTGTTGGTTTGGTGTTTAGCTGGTTTTACCTGCCCAATGATGGATTGTTTGATGTCATGATGGGCTGGTTTGGGGTCGATATCAAAGGGGGCGTTTTAGGCAATCCGAACACGGCCACCTATGGCATTATCGCGGCGGGGCTGTGGCCGCAAACGGCCTATTGTATGATCCTGTACCTGACTGGCTTAAACGCGGTTGATCCTGAGCAAGTCGAGGCAGGGCGGCTCGACGGGGCCAAGGGACTGCGCATGCTGTGGTATGTGATTTTACCGCAACTGCGACCTGCCACCTTTATCGCCTTTGTGGTGACAATCATTGGCGCATTGCGGTC
>RGAJ01000524.1 GCA_009920225.1 Paracoccaceae bacterium | reverse complement strand
CATCACGGGTGTCACCGCTGATTTGCCGATCTTGCGCAAATTACAACCCGTTTTGCGCAAAGGTAATTGGGCAATCACGGTAGCCGTCTACCAAGATCACACAGGTGCCGCGCCACGCATTTTGGATGTGTGGTCTGGTTTGCATGAGGCAGGCATTTACGGTCTTGCGATTGATCTGGGGTCCACAACGATCGCGGCCCATTTGACCAATCTCACCACCGGTGAGGTCGTCGAAAGCGCAGGCGTGATGAACCCACAAATCCGCTTTGGCGAAGATTTGATGAGCCGCGTGAGCTATTCCATGATGAACAAGGGTGGCGATTTGGAAATGACCCGCGCGGTGCGCGAGGCGTTAAACACCCTTATGGTCGAATTGGCACAGGCCGCAAATATCGATCCGTCCTTGATGGTCGAAGTCACCTTTGTGTGCAACCCTGTGATGCATCATCTTTTGATCGGTGTTGATCCTGTTTACATTCTGCCATGTATCGCGGGGCATGTGGGCGCAGACGCGGCGGCGGTTGCCTTGTCAGAAGAACCAAACAAATCCGAAGATCTGGTTTTGATTGTTGATGTCGGAACCAACGCCGAATTGCTTTTGGGGAATAAAACCCGTGTCTTGGCCTGTTCCTCACCAACCGGCCCTGCATTCGAAGGTGCGCAGATCAGCGCGGGCCAACGCGCGGCACCCGGTGCGATTGAACGTATCGAAATTGATCCAGTCACGAAAGAGCCCCGTTTCCGTGTGATCGGTTGTGATCTGTGGTCTGATGAGGACGGTTTCGCCGAGGCGACCAAAGCATCAGGCATCACAGGCATTTGCGGATCGGGCATTATCGAGGCGGTTGCAGAACTGCGTATCGCAGGCCTTATGGATGACAGCGGTCTCATCGGATCTGCCGAGGCCACAGGCACGGCGCGCTCGATCCCGCAGGGGCGGACGCATTCTTATGTGATTTATGACGCCACCGATACGGGCGGCCCTTTGATCACCGTGACCCAAGGCGATATTCGCGCGATCCAGCTTGCCAAATCGGCGCTATACGCAGGTGCACGATTGCTCATGGACGAAATGAATGTTGAGTCGGTTGATCGGGTTGTTTTGGCGGGGGCCTTTGGGGCGCATATTTCTGCAAAGCATGCGATGGTGTTGGGGATGATCCCCGATGTGCCGCTGGATCGCGTGCAATCGGCGGGCAA
>RGAJ01000523.1 GCA_009920225.1 Paracoccaceae bacterium | reverse complement strand
GAAAAGTAAATTGACCAAAAAATCACGCACAGACCAGCCAGTACGATCATCATGGTGGAAATTGCCCCCCCTTCAGGACGTAGCAATTCATACATACCTTGGCCACCAAACAGGCGGGCAATCACCATATATGCCCATAACACAACCGTCATCACTGATACGGTTTGGCAGACGCGCAATGCAACGTGGCGGCCAGAGCCCAACCAAACGCTTTCGCCTTTCATCCTTGCCTCCCTCATTCATTATAAGATGCAAAAAGAGGCGGACAGTGTTCCGACGGTCCGCCTCGTGCAACGTTAATACGTCATGCGTGGTGTTATTGAATCAAACCCAACGCAGTCAGATATTCACGGTGGCTTTTGACCAACGCTTTGGCTTCGGGCGTATCAGCAAATGTATCCCACGCACCTTGGGCACGGGCACGGAATGCGGCGCGGTCTTCTGCGCTCCAATCATACAAGGTGACGCCTTGGGTTTTCAGCATCGCTGCCGCTTCGGCGTTTTTCTTGTCGTTTGACAATGCCGTTTGCAACGAAACCTTTTGCATCGCTGTATCGATGATACGGCGCTCGCCCTCTGTCAGGCTATCCCAAACCATCTTGTTACAGGCCAAATGGTCAGATGGCATTGAATGGAACCCAGGATAGGTCGCGTGCTTTACGATATCATAGATGCCCAGACCCACGTTGTTTGCCAGACCAGATGCGTCTGCACCGTCAATGATGCCTGTTTCAAGCGCGGTAAAGATCTCGGTGAAATCCATCACGATAGGCGATGCGCCCATAGCGGTAAAGATTTCGGTTTCCAAACCGGGAGGTGAACGGAATTTCCAATTCTTCAGATCCTCTGGCCCTGCCAATGGACGTGATGATGACATGGATTCTTGACCGTAGATCCACCAACCAATCAACTGCATACCTTCTTTGTTATACAGCTGTTGCGCGGCTTCGTACCCGCCGCCGTAATACAACCAAGACAGCTGTTGATAGGGTGTGTCGTAACCGCCCATGATGTCACCAACGAATTGGAAGGCCGAGTTCTTACCCGTTTGGTATGCGCCACCTGTCATGTCGCAATCTAGAATGCCGTTTACAGCCGCATCAAATGTCTCCAACGTCGCGACAACGGATGACGAATAGAACATTTCAATGTCCAGCGATCCGTTTGACATAACTTCAACATCTTCGGCGAACTGCGCCG
>RGAJ01000522.1 GCA_009920225.1 Paracoccaceae bacterium | reverse complement strand
CGGCATGTTCTCGCGGCTTGGCGCCAGCCCCGAGCATGTGGAACGCCTGCGCGCCGAACACGCCATTTACATGGTGGGCGACAGCCGCCTGAACATCGCAGGCCTAAACGCGCAAAGCGTGCCGATCTTGGCCAAGGCCATTATCGACGTGGGCATCTAAGCCCAAGGCTGCAATAAAAAAACGCCCCCACCCCGGGGGCGTTTTTGTTTGGCCCGTTTGGGATGTTGATTGCGCACAGAAATTTACCTATGGTTGTGGCCTGTTTGGTTGTTACTTTAGGTATCGTTTGCCACCCCATAACTTGCTTCCTGCAAAAAAACCCAGTTTGTACATTTTTCTTGATGAAGGCGGCAATTTCGACTTCTCAGAAAAAGGTACAAAGTTTTTCACACTCAGCGCTGTCAGCCTATACAGGCCGTTCAGCTTGTATCAGCTGTTGGACAGTTACAAATACGACCTGATCGAACACCTTATCTTACCCCGCATTGATATCGAATATTTTCATTGCGCCGATGACAACCGCTATGTGCGTGAAAAGGTTTTCGAAACCTTGAGTGAAAATTTACCTAAAAACTGTGTTGATGCCGTGGTTGTTGAAAAACGAAAAACACATCCGTCGTTGCAAGTACCTGAAAAATTCTACCCAAAGATATTGGGGTATCTTTTACAGTATGCGCTAAAAATACCGCTTAGCTGCGCAGGCGAGGTGATAATTATCACAGATACACTACCCCTTTCAAAAAAGCGCGCAGCGGTTGAAAAGGGAATAAAAAGCGAGCTGGCCCGCATATTGCCAAAGGGCACCCCCTACAGACTGATGCACCATGCATCGCGCGCCCATTATGGCCTGCAAATCGCAGATTACTTCAACTGGGCGATCTTTCGTAAATGGGAAAAGGGCGATGCGAAGGCGCACAGCCAAGTTGCCATGCAAATCCGCAGCGAGTTTGACATTTTCAAACCAGGATCGGTGTATTTCTACTGATGAATGCCCCCGAAACTACCTTGCGGAGAACCCCTTGGGTTCTTTTCGCTTGGGGGGAACCTTTGAGGTGCACTTGGCGCAAAAACCGCCAAAAATCAAGGTTTCAATGACAAAATGCCTAAACTGTTTGGCAAAATGGTAAAGCAGATGCATACCACACGCAAACGCCCCCACCACGGGGGCGTTTTTGTTTGACCCGTTTGGGCTGATTAATC
>RGAJ01000521.1 GCA_009920225.1 Paracoccaceae bacterium | reverse complement strand
CGGCCCCTGATTTGAAACCTTCCATCACCGCATCGCGCAGTTTCGGATCATAGCGCAGGTCCAATCCCGTGTCGGTTTGGGTGTACAATATCTGCGCTTCTTCCATCCAACGCGACATCGGCACATTCGCAAATCCTTTTGCCGTACGCGCACGCAAATCTGCGGCCTGTTCATGGGTTTTTGCGGCGGGACGGCGACCAAGGTAATCGGCAATCACATCCAGACCAGATTGTTCCAATTTTGGCCCGACATCATTCAACGCGATGCCCAACAGGCGATCTTTGGCGATTGCGGCCAAAAACATCGCGTTCAGACCACCGCGCGATGTGCCCAGAATGGCGACTTTGTCCAATCCAAGATGATCCAAAAGCTCAATCACATCTTGTGCCTCGCGGGGGATGGCATAGGTGGTATAATCAGATGACCACTCGGATTGTCCGCGCCCGCGGTAATCCAATGTGATCATGCGATGATCGGCCAAGTGGGGGGCCACAAAATCAAAATCCCGCCCGCACCGTGTCAATCCCGCAAGGCATAAGATCGGCAGCCCCGCGCCAATGTCGGTGTAATGCAACGACAACCCGTCAGTGGTGGTGAAATGTGGCATCAGCCCCTCGCAAGTGTTGGAATGGATGTCAGATCGGTTAGCACATGTTGTGGGCTGTGGGGCAGTCGATCCATCGGATCGCCCGCACGGTTCACCCATGCGGTTTGAAATCCAAACCCTGCTGCACCGGCGGCATCCCATCCGTTTGAAGACACGAATAGAACCTGTGATCGATCACATGAAAAATGGTCCTCAACCATCTGATAAACAGATGAATTTGGCTTAAATATGCCAACCGTTTCTACCGATAAAACTGCGTCTAAAAACATCTCAATGCCGGCTGAGCTGACCGCAGCCTGTAACATATCAGGGGATCCATTCGACAAAATCGCCGTCTGTGCGCCTTGCGCCTTGAGCGTGGCAAGCATCTTGGGAACTTCCCTAAACGCGGCCAATTCCCAATAGAGCGCCAATAATTCTTCGCGCAATTCCATATCATCAGAAAGGCCCGTCGCTTCAAGCGCGAAATCCAACCCGTCTTGGGTGACCTGCCAAAACGAACAATACTCGCCCATAATCGTACGCAACCAGCTGTATTGAAGCTGTTTTGATCGCCAAATTTCCGACAGCTTTGGCCAAACTTCACGCAGATAC
>RGAJ01000053.1 GCA_009920225.1 Paracoccaceae bacterium | reverse complement strand
TGGGACTTTGAAGTTCCTGCGCAGCGCTATGGGCAGAAATCCCTGCGTCGCGCGCTTCGGTGGTTCAAGGAAAACTGGTAACCACTAGCCCTAGTCTCTATCCGCAATATTCCGCTGAAAAACGCAAAAAACGTCTATATTTTGCGTTTTTTTGCGTGACCTTTTGCTATTTCAGGGTTACTATCGGTACAATTAGGCGGAAATTAACCCCAAAAATGGGAAAACAGGCGGACTTACAATATGGCTTTGAATCTTTCAGTACCTGAGCAAAACGAATTGAAACCTCGGATCACTGTGTTTGGTGTTGGCGGCGCTGGCGGCAACGCGGTAAACAACATGATCGAAAAGCAGTTGGAAGGCGTCGAGTTTGTTGTCGCAAATACCGACGCACAAGCGCTTCAGCAAAGCTTGTCGGGATCGCGCATCCAGTTGGGTGTCAAAGTCACCGAAGGTCTTGGCGCAGGTGCGCGTGCCGAAGTTGGTGCAGCCGCTGCCGAAGAAAGCATCGAACAAATCGTTGATCACCTTGCTGGTGCGCATATGTGTTTTATCACTGCCGGTATGGGCGGTGGGACCGGTACAGGGGCCGCACCGATCATCGCGCAAGCCGCGCGTGAATTGGGTGTTCTGACCGTCGGTGTTGTTACAAAGCCGTTCCAGTTCGAAGGCGCGAAACGTATGCGCCAAGCCGAAGCAGGCGTCGCCGCCTTGCAAAAGATGGTCGATACATTGATCATCATCCCGAACCAAAACTTGTTCCGCCTTGCGAATGAAAAAACAACCTTTACCGAAGCCTTCAGCATGGCAGATGATGTGCTGTACCAAGGTGTCAAAGGTGTGACCGACCTGATGGTTCGTCCCGGTCTGATCAACTTGGACTTTGCGGACGTACGCGCCGTGATGGACGAAATGGGCAAAGCAATGATGGGCACAGGCGAGGCAGAGGGCGAGGATCGCGCCGTTCAAGCCGCCGAGAAAGCCATCGCAAACCCATTGCTTGATGAAATTAGCCTTCGCGGCGCCAAAGGCGTGTTGATCAACATCACAGGTGGCTACGACCTGACATTGTTCGAATTGGACGAAGCCGCAAACCGTATCCGCGAAGAGGTTGATCCAGACGCAAACATCATCGTCGGTTCAACGCTGGATCCAGAAATGAAATCTGTGATGCGTGTGTCTGTCGTCGCAACCGGTATCGACGCAGGCGAAAGCGTGTCTGACATCCCCGCACCGCGTCGCGCCACAATGGCCGCTGCTGCGCCCGTCGTCGAAGAAATGCCGGTCGAGACCCAGCCAGCCGTTGCCGCAGAAGCCCCATCTTTGTTTGATGTTCCTGCCGCAAAAGCCGAAACTGACGAAGCCCCCTTTATGGCACCTGCAGCAGCATTTACACCTGCGGCTGATGATCACCTGCCAGAGCCTGCGTATCAGGCAAAAGAAGAAGACGCATTCGAGGGCTTCGTTGCGCCAAAAGCGCCGCTTCCGGGTACACCAACACCAGACGCGATGCAGCGTTTGCGTGCTGCAGTAGATTGTTCGCCACGGTCTCAGGCCTTGGAAGTCGAAGAAGAACCAGCAGAAAGCGAACGCCCCCGTTTCGGTATCGGATCGCTGATTAACCGTATGTCCGGTGGTGGTTCTGATCACGATCGTAACGCCGCAGCGCAGCGCAAACAGCCTCAGGTACAATCCTCTGTTGCTGCAGACGAAAACCGCGAACGCAGCCCTGAACAGGAACGTATTGAAATTCCAGCGTTTTTGCGCCGCCAAGCCAATTAATTTCCGACCCCTTGGTTGATCCAAAGCCACCGTCTTGACGGTGGCTTTTTCTTTGGCGGGTTTTTGCCTATCACAAATGGCTTTGTTACAATGAGTCACAAAGAGTGAATTGTCTTTACGCCGCGACCCACGTAACGAATAATTAAGGTAATAGAAATCAATCTTGCGGGGGTCCTTTGCAGACCACAATTTCCAAAACGCTGACGTTCCATGATGTGGGGCTCCACTCTGGTGCAGATGTCACATTGCGTATGATCCCTGCCGGGGTTGATCATGGTATTTGGATCAAGCGTACCGATATTGAAATTGGTGAAACACTGATCCCTGCGCGGTGGGACCGTGTGGAACAATCCCCTTTGTGCACCAAGTTGATTGGCGATCATGGGGTGGATGTGTCAACGATTGAACATGTCATGGCTGCTTTGGCTGGATGTGGTGTTCATAACGTGCTGATCGAAGTGGACGGCCCTGAATTCCCGATTTTGGATGGCTCTGCGGTTCCGTTCGTGCGCGAAATCTTGTCCGCAGGTGTGATGCCTTTGGACAAACCCATCCAAGCCATTCGTATCACAAAGCCGGTCGAATTTAAAACCGATACGGGGTGGGCGCGCTTTGAACCCGCGGATGCGCCTGAAATGAGCTTTCACATCGAGTTCGCGGACGAAGCGATTGGTGTGCAAAGCAAATCAATGAATTTGTCGAACGGATCCTTTGTGCGCGAACTGTGTGACAGCCGCACATTCTGTCGTAACAGTGACGTCGAGATCATGCGCGCCAACGGCTTGGCCTTGGGCGGGACGCTTGAAAACGCTGTTGTTGTCGATGGTGACAAAGTTCTGTCCCCCGGCGGTTTGCGTCACGCGGACGAAGCTGTGCGTCACAAAATGTTGGATGCTTTGGGTGATATCGCGCTGGCGGGTGCACCGATCATCGGGCGATATGTGGGTCATCGTGCAGGTCATGCGATCACAAACATGCTGCTGCGCACCCTGTTTTCACAACGCGATGCGTTTGAAATCATCACCTGTGACAGCGCATTGGCCGCCATTTTGCCAGGGGCAGGCGCGCATCTAGACGAAGTCTGCGCGGTCGCATAAGCAAAAATCTGAACAATCGCGTTATGGGCATTTTTCCTGTCGATTTTATATGCTAGACCTCTTAAGAAACATAGGTCAATATCGTGATCATGTAGGTATAAGGGTGGGATAAATGGCTGCAGGCAAATTCAAAACGATCTTGGTCAGTGGGATGTTGGCCATGGTTGTTCTGGCTGGATGCAGCGGGTCAAAAAAGGCAACGTTTGTCAATGTCGAAGGATACCCGCCCCAAGAAATCTTTGCCCGTGGTGAATATGAAATCAATCGCGGCAAATTTGCGAACGGGGCATTTTTCTTTTCCGAGATTGAGCGTCTGTATCCCTATTCAGAATGGGCCAAGCGTGGCTTGATCATGCAGGCCTATGCCCATCACGAAAACAAAGCCTTTGAAGAGGCGCGATCCTCTGCACAGCGTTACATCGATTTTTATCCCGCCGACGAAGATGCCGCTTGGGCACAGTTTTTAATCGCGCTCAGCTATTATGATCAAATCGAAGATGTGGGTCGTGACCAATCCTTGACCATGGGCGCGTTACAGGCGTTTCGCGTTGTGATCGAACAATATCCAGACAGCGAATATGCCCGTTCCGCCGCGTTGAAATTCGATCTGGCGTTTGATCATTTGGCAGGTAAGGAAATGGAAGTTGGCCGCTATTACCTGAAACGGTCAAACTTTGCCGCGTCGATAAATCGGTTCCGCACTGTTGTGGAAGATTTCCAAACCACGAGCTATACGCCAGAAGCGCTATATCGTCTGAGCGAGGCCTATCTTGCGCTTGGCCTGCGCGACGAAGCACGCACAGCCGCCGCGATTTTGGGGCATAATTTCCGTTCGACCGAATGGTATGATCGTGCGTATAGCCTGTTGACCGCACAAGGTTTGAAACCCGGTGTCTTTGGAACCAGTTGGTTGTCAGAAATCCATCGTCAGGTCATCAAGGGCCAATGGCTATAACGGAGCATCATCGCCCATGCTGCGGGGTTTAGACATTCGGAACATGCTGATCATTGATCAGCTTAACTTGGAATTTACCGGTGGCTTGAACGTTCTCACAGGGGAAACAGGCGCGGGTAAATCCATTTTGCTCGATAGTTTGGGTTTTGTTCTGGGATGGCGCGGGCGCGCCGATTTGGTGCGTCAGGGTCAAGATCAGGGCGAAGTTTCAGCATGGTTTGATATCCCCGCCACACATCCCGCGCATGCGATTTTGTCTGAAGCGGGGATCGAGATTGAGGATGAATTGATCCTGCGTCGGGTGAACACCCGTGACGGGCGCAAAACCGCTTGGATCAATGATCGGCGTGTTTCGGGCGACGTGCTGCGCGCTTTGTCTGAAACATTGGTTGAATTGCATGGGCAACATGATGATCGCGGGCTGTTGAACCCGCAAAACCACCGCTCGGTGTTGGATGCCTTTGGCGCATACGCGCCGTTACAAGGTGCTGTGCGTCAGGCGTGGCGTGATCTGAGTGCTGCGAAGAAAGCCTTGAAACAAGCGCGCGATGACCAAGCGGTTTTGCGCGCAGAAGAAGATTTCTTGCGCCACGCTGTTGGCGAATTGCGTGCGCTTGATCCGCAAGCGGGCGAAGAAGACGAATTGGACACCCACCGTCGGTTGATGCAGGGGGCCGAGCGTATCCGTGATGATATCGCAAAAGCATCCCAAGCGTTGAGCCGTGACGGGGCAGAAGGGATGATGACCGATGCCGTGCGGTGGCTGGACGCCGCGTCCGAGCGTGCCGAAGGGCAGCTTGATGCGCCGATTGCTGCGCTCAACCGTGCGCTGATCGAATTACAAGAGGCCGCAGACGGGGTTGATCGTGCGATTTACGCGCTTGAGTTCAATCCGCATGAATTGGAACAGGTCGAAGAGCGGCTTTTTGCGCTGCGTGGTTTGGCGCGAAAACATCAGGTTGCCCCTGATGCTTTGGTGTCCTTGAGCGAAACGCTCGCGACGCGGTTGGATACGCTTGATCGTGGTGAGGATGCCTTGCACGAGCTTGAACGCGCCGTTGCGCAAGCAGAGACGGTCTATGCGTCGGTAAGTGCAGAGTTAAGCGCAGCACGGCGTACAGCCGCGGCCAAGTTGGATGTCGCGATGGCACAAGAATTGGCCCCTTTGAAAATGGAGCGGGCGCAGTTTTCCACCCAAATCAGCACGGTCGCGGCAGGTCCCGACGGGGTGGATCAGGTGGATTTTGTGGTCGCCACAAACCCAGGCGCGCCATCCGGTCCCTTGGCCAAGATTGCGTCTGGCGGCGAATTGAGCCGGTTTTTATTGGCGTTGAAAGTGTGCCTGAGTGGGACAGACGCATCCGCGACAATGATCTTTGACGAGATTGATCGCGGTGTTGGCGGGGCAACCGCAGATGCGGTTGGGCGACGCTTGGCCAGTTTGGCGCAGGGGGGGCAGGTATTGGTTGTCACCCATTCGCCGCAAGTTGCGGCCTTGGGGCGGCAACATTTTCAAGTTGCAAAAGAGCAGCGTCAAGACGAGACGTTTTCGCGGGTTCATGTTTTGGATGAGGCCGCACGCGTCGATGAGATCGCGCGGATGATTTCAGGGGATACGATCACAGATGCCGCACGAGAGGCCGCACGCGCATTGATTGAGGGTGCGTGATGCATCGTGTTTCGGATCGCTGCGCGATCCGACAAATGGGGGCTTTGCCCCCAAACCCCCAGAGTATTTTTGCAAAGATGAAACGGCCAGTCGTCAGGGGACCAGTTTTCCAGGGTTAAAGATGTTTTTTGGGTCCAGGGCGGATTTGATCATACCCATCATCGCCCAAGCGTCACCATGTTCGGCGGTCATGAATTTCTTTTTCCCTAAACCGATGCCGTGTTCGCCCGTACAGGTGCCGCCCAAGGCCAAGGCGCGATGTGCCATCCTGTCAGAGAGGTCTTGGGCGATTTGTTTTTCATGCGGTTGATCTGGATCGATTAAGAGAAGGGTGTGAAAATTTCCGTCGCCCACATGGCCCAACATTGGGCCTTTGATCCCGCTTTGTGTGATGTCATCGCGGGTTTCGCGGATCGCTTGGGCCAGTTTTGCAATGGGCACGCAAATGTCGGTGACGATGGCGCGGGATCCAGGGCGGGACGCCAAGATCGCGTAGTGGGCATTGTGGCGCATTGTCCAAAGCGTTTTACGGTCGTCGGGTTTAGAGGACCATTGAAATTCTTCCCCACCAAAGCCATCACAAATATCGCGGAAGGTTTCGGCGTCTTGGGCGACCGATGCCTCTGTTCCGTGGAGTTCAAAGAGGAGCTGAGGACGTTCCTGGATCGAGGTGCCCGAATATGCGTTGAAGGCGCGCACCGCGTCTGGGTCCACGAATTCGATCCGTGCCATGGGAAGCGCCATT
This sequence comes from Paracoccaceae bacterium, assembly GCA_009920225.1. Lineage (GTDB taxonomy): Bacteria > Pseudomonadota > Alphaproteobacteria > Rhodobacterales > Rhodobacteraceae > CAJXSD01. Next base: position 2,796 of record RGAJ01000053.1, on the reverse strand, counting down.
TGGATTGTTGCAATCACCGCGTCGACGGCGTTGACCATGTCGGGAAAGGCGACAATGCCTGCGCTGACGGCTTCGGGGCGGGGATGGAGTTTCAGGGTGAGTTCAGTGATAAGGCCCAATGTTCCTTCGGCGCCCACAAAAAGTGATGTGAGATCATAGCCTGCTGATGATTTTTTCGCACGTGACCCTGTGCGCATGGCGCGCGCGCTTGCGGGGACAACTTGGAGCGCTTTGACATTATCGCGCATTGTGCCATAGCGGACTGTGGTAGTCCCGCTTGCGCGGGTTGATGCCATGCCCCCGATTGACGCATTGGCGCCCGGGTCGACGGGAAAGAACAGGCCGGTGTGGCGCAATTCGATGTCAAGCGCCTCGCGCGTTATGCCGGGTTGAACGGTGACCAGCATATTGTCTGTGTCAATGTGCAACACCTTGTTCATGCGGGAAAAATCGACGCTGATGCCGCCCAATGGTGCGGCGGCTTGTGCTTCGAGTGATGTGCCCGTTCCCCAACCGATCACAGGGATATTATACGTGCTGCACAGTTCGACAATCGCTTCAACCTCGGCCACGGTTTCGACATAGGCAACGCCATCCGGCGGCATTTCGTCAAAGTGGCTTTCGGAGCGGCCATGAAGCGCGCGATCAGACGGGGATTGCGTGAAGCGATCGCCGAGAAGATCCTTAAACGGCTGATAATTGGTGGTATTTGTCATTGCAGCTTCTCTGATGCTGGGGCACACTGTTAACAGCTTAAGCTTTGAGACCCGCAATGAAAAGGTTCTTTTGATGATCGGTTCGCGATTCATCCAAACCCTACAACAAACGCCTGCGCGATTGGAATTTGGCGCAGTCAAATTGGTGTTTCACTTTGGGTTTTGGATTGTCGCGCTGCTGATTGGATTGGCCTCGGGCGTTGCGGCCGTGGGGTTTCGATTGGCGATTGAATGGCTGCAAAAGACGGCATATGGCACGCCGGATGTGAATAGGTTGCATTCGTTCGCGGAAACCTTGGCATGGTATTGGGTGGTCTTAATCCCCACCATCGGCGGTGTAATTGTTGGAATTATTTTTCATACATTGACCAAAGATGGACGGGTGCGATCGGTTGCAGATGTGATCGAGGCGGCCGCGCTGCATGAGGGGCGCGTTGAGCAAAAAGAAGGCATTGCATCCGCTTTGGCCAGTTTGATTACCCTATCCACGGGCGGATCGGCGGGACGTGAAGGACCGGTTGTGCATATTGCGGCGCTGATTTCCAGCAAAACCTGCGAATGGATTGGCGCGCGCGGCATCACGGCGCGGGATCTGTTGGGATGTGGCGTTGCGGCCGCTGTGGCGGCAAGTTTCAATGCGCCGATTGCGGGGGCGTTGTTCGCGCTTGAGGTGGTGCTGCGCCACTTTGCCTTGCATGCCTTTGCTCCGATCGTGATCGCGTCTGTCGCGGGGGCGGTGATCAATCAAATCGCCTTTGGTGATGTGCGCGAATTCAATTTGCCTGTGACGTCGCAGTTGGAATTTTACGCCGAACTGCCCGCGTTTATGATTTTGGGATTGGTCTGCGGTGCAATTGCCGTTGTTTTGATGAAATCGATTTTCTTTGCCGATGATGTTGCAGGTCGCGTGCAATCGCGGCTGGGATTGCCGCGGTGGTTGCGCCCGTCGGTTGCAGGGTTTTTGTTGGGTCTGCTTGCGATCAAATTTCCGATGATCATCGGGGTCGGGTATGAAACCACCTTTGCTGCGCTGAACGGTCAGATTGTGATGGATGTCGCCATCTTGTTTGTGGCGGTAAAGGTTTTGGCCGTGGCAATCACCATGGGGGGGCGCATGGGCGGTGGGGTCTTTTCCCCGTCATTGATGATTGGTGCATTGACGGGTTTGGCATTTGGCGAAATTGCCACGTCGGTTTTGCCACATTTGTCAGGCGGGGCAAGCATATATGCCATGGCTGGGATGGCGGCGGTTACGGCGTCTGTTTTAGGGGCGCCAATTTCGACAACCTTGATCGTGTTTGAAATGAGGGGTGACTGGCAGACAGGGTTGGCGGTGTTGGTGGCGGTGTCCATGGCATCGGCTTTGTCGGCAAAATTTGTCGAGAAATCGTTTTTCCTGACCCAGCTCGCGCGGCGCAAAATCAATCTTGCGGCAGGACCGCAGGATTATCTTTTGACCTTGTTCAAGAACGTGGCGATCATGCGCCCGCTTGATGAACCAAAGACCGAACATTGGGACATGGTGGAACATGGTGCCTATGTCGGCGAACACGGTACGCTTGCGGGCGCGATGCCTGTGTTTCGTCGTACAGGCGCGCGCTATGTCCCCGTGCTTCGGTTAGGGGCGCAAGGGGACACCAATCAGATTATAGGTCTTCTGTACGAAGTTGATGCACTGCGCGCCTATAACGAAGCTTTGGCGGCCACAGCCGCCGAAGAACACAGTTAGATTTGTTCGACAGTGACCAAATTTTGGCTGTAAAACGCGATATGACCCGCCAACTCAGCCGCGGCGTCGGTTGGTGCCTCATAGCTCCACGCCATGTTTTCCAGTGTCTTGCTTTTGGTCACGATGGAATAAAACGTTGCTTCGCCCTTGTAGGGGCATTTTGATGTTTGTTCTGTGCGATCCAAAAACGCCATCGCCAAATCCGCCCGCGGAAAATAAATCACAGGTTTCAAATCGCCCTCAGTGAGTTCCAGTGCATTTGATGTTTCGCCCAATACCGCGCCACCTGCGCGCACTGTCCATGTTCCTGACGCTTTACGAATTGAAATATGCGTTGCCATTCAAGAGTCC
>RGAJ01000520.1 GCA_009920225.1 Paracoccaceae bacterium | reverse complement strand
AATGTGGTGTTAAACATGTGGTGGCGCCAACCCACCCAAGCGGTCGATACGCATATTTTCCGCGTTGGCAATCGCTCTGGCATCGCGCCGGGAAAAGATGTTGATGCGGTTGAACGCGCCATCGAAGATAATATTCCTGCGGATTTTCAACTGCATGCGCACCATTGGTTGATTTTGCATGGGCGCTATCATTGCAAAGCGCGCAAACCAATGTGCGCAACCTGCATTATCCGTGATCTCTGTGAATATGAGGATAAAGAGATATGAAAAAATACCAAGTGGTCGGCATCGGAAATGCGGTCGTAGATGTGATCTGCGAAAGCAACGATACGTTCTTGTCGAACAATGGCATTGAAAAAGGCATCATGCAGTTGGTGGACCAAGGCCGCGGCGAAGCGCTGTATGCGGCGATGGACAATCGCGTGCAGACACCGGGGGGATCGGTTGCGAACACAATCGCAGGACTTGGTGAATTAGGGCTGCGCACAGGGTTTATCGGGCGGGTCGCCGATGATGATCTGGGTCTGTTTTATGCGCAATCCATGCGCGATGAGGGCACAGATTTCGTGAACTCACCTGTTGTGAATGCAGAATTTCCAACATCGCGTTCCATGATTTTCGTGTCCCCCGATGGGGAACGGTCAATGAATACCTATCTGGGGGTGTCGGCGGAATTGGGTCCCGACGATGTGTCCAGTGATGTCGCGCAAAATGCAGAGGTTGTTTTCCTAGAAGGGTATCTGTTCGACAAAGACAAGGGCAAAGAGGCGTTCAAAAAGCTGGCCCGCGAATGTCGCGCGGCGGGCGGGCAGGCAGGGATTTCGATTTCTGACCCGTTTTGCGTTGAACGGCACCGCGACGATTTCTTGGGGTTGATCAAGAACGAATTGGACTTTGTCATCGGGAATGAGGCAGAGATCACATCCTTGATGCAAAATGACGATCTGGATGCGGCATTGGCGGCGATTGCAGAGATCACGCCCTTGGTGGTGTGTACACGCTCATCCGATGGGGTCAGCGCGATCCGCAATGGCGCGCGCGTTGATGTGCCGGTTGAACGCCTTACACCGATTGATACAACGGGCGCGGGTGATCAATTTGCGGCCGGTTTGATTTATGGATTGGTCACTGGTCAAGAATTGGCTGTGGCCTGCGAAATGGGTTGTGTTGCGGCAGGCGAAGTTATTCGCCACATCGGACC
>RGAJ01000519.1 GCA_009920225.1 Paracoccaceae bacterium | reverse complement strand
GTTCACCGCGCAAATACGCCCCGTGGCGCGGGCGATTTTGACGATCTCTTCACCCTCTTCCACCGTCATGGTCATGGGTTTTTCGCACAAAACGTTAAAGCCCGATTCAAGGAACGATTTGGTAATTTCAAAATGTGTCGCGTTTGGCGTGGCGACCGTCACCAAATCAACCCGATCATCACGACCACGTTCGCCTGCCAACATTTCACGCCAATCACCATAGGCGCGATCGGCCGCAATGCCCAAGCGTTGGGCGTATTCGCGCCCTGCATCGGGGCGATGATCCAAGGCCCCGGCCACCATATCGAAATAGCCATCCACACGGGCGCCCAAACGATGTGCAGGTCCAATTTGGCTGCCTTCACCGCCGCCAATCATACCCCATTTCAATGCTGCCATGTCATCCTCCTATCGCCGCGAAATCACGCGTATTCATAGCGTCAAACTAAACGCAAAAACAAATCATCAAACAAGTGTTTAATTCAAAAAAAAGCGCCCACCCCTGCGCAGGACGGACGCCATAAATTTGATCATGCCACATGATCACTTTGCGTCGCGCTCCATGATCCATTCAACCTGTGGCGCCGGCACAAACCGCCATTTGCGCAGCGGTCCAGCCATGACATTCAGGTAATACATTTCGAACCCATACGGCGCGCCGCATGGGTGATGGCCGCGCGGGACGCAAACCACATCGTGGTCATGTACCGCCATCGTTTCATCCAACAAACGATCGTCGGTATAAACCCGTTGTATCCCAAACCCATCGGCGGGATTTAACCTATGATAATAGGTTTCTTCCAAATAGGTGATGCGTGGGAAATCATCTTCGTCGTGGCGATGGCTTGGATAGGACGACCAATTGCCGGCCGGTGTGAACACTTCGGTCACCAATAAGCTATCGCAATAATCTTCGTTTTCCATCGCGATATTGTTGATAAACCGCGTATTGTTGCCGACACCGCGTTGGGTCAGTTCGATCCCCTCCGGGCCGATGCGACGCGCGGCGTGACCACCTTTGCCTGGTGCGGAACATACCGCAATTGTGCAATCAGTCGTAGCCGTTGCCGTCCAATCGTTGTCATTGGGAACATACAGGCTATGCGGTGGTGTTTTTTCAAACACGGTCATGCGATCACCCAATTCGCCCCAATCTTGGCCTGCGGCGTCAAAGATGGCTTTGCCCTCGACCATGACCAAAATC
>RGAJ01000518.1 GCA_009920225.1 Paracoccaceae bacterium | reverse complement strand
TCTTTGCGCCTGCACATGTTATGAAATTGTTGGAAATTATCAAAGGCGATGCAACATCAGATCGCGCGATGGCGACTGCATTTGCGATCGGCAAAGCCCTGCGCAAAATCCCGGTGTTGGCCGGCGTCTGTGACGGGTTTATCGGCAATCGCATTTTGACACGCTACCGGGAAGCGGGGGATGTGTTGTTGATGGATGGCGCCGTCCACTGGGACGTCGACGAAGCCATGGTCGAATTCGGCTACGCCATGGGCCCCTATGAGGTGCAGGATTTGTCAGGACTGGATATTGCCTATGCCAATCGCCGACGCCATGACGCCACACGTGATCCGAACCGCCGGTATATCCCGATTGCCGATCGCATGGTTCAAGAGGGCCGTTTGGGCAAAAAGACAGGCGTGGGTTGGTACCGGTATCCCGACGGCGGTGGGCGCGTCGATGATCCCTTGGTCAAAGACCTGATCCGCGAGGAATCGCATTTTGCCAAAGTCACCCGCCGCGAGATCGGCAAGGATGAAATTACGAAAACACTTCTTTTGGCGATGATCAATGAGGCCGCGAACATCCTGTACGAAGGCATCGCGCACTCGGCGGCTGACATCGATCTGGTCACTGTGTTTGGTTACGGCTTCCCGCGTTGGCGCGGCGGATTGATGCACTATGCCGATGAGGTGGGCGTTGAAAACATTGTTCGCGATTTGACCGAATTGGCCAAAACCGACCCCATCGCATGGGCCGTCAGCCCCGCATTGATCTACTGTGCCCAAGCGGGAATCACACTTATGCAATACCGACGTTAAACCGACGTCATACCGACACGGAATATAAGGGATTTTTTACATGCAAGACGTATTCATCTGCGATTATATCCGAACCCCGATTGGTCGGTTTGGCGGGGCGTTATCATCGGTACGGGCCGATGATTTGGGCGCTATCCCGATCAAGGCATTGGTGGATCGCAACCCGACCGTAGATTGGTCGAAGGTCGACGAGGTCATCTATGGCTGCGCAAACCAAGCAGGCGAAGACAACCGAAACGTCGCGCGCATGTGTGCCTTGCTTGCGGGCTTGCCTGACTGCGTTCCGGGCACCACAATGAACCGCTTGTGTGGATCAGGTATGGATGCTGTGATCACCGCCGCCCGCGCCATCAAAGCAGGCGAAGCACATATGATCATCGCAGGTGGCGTCGAAAGCATGAGCCGCG
>RGAJ01000517.1 GCA_009920225.1 Paracoccaceae bacterium | reverse complement strand
GGCCCCTGCCATTTTGGCGGGCGTGCCATCGGTTGTAAAGCCTGCAACAGCGACGTGCTATGTGACTGAATTATGTGTGCGCCTGATGGATCAAAGCGGCATCTTGCCAACAGGCGCGGTTCAATTGGTAACTGGACATTTGGGCGATACCTTGGATCACTTGGGCTGTCAGGATACGGTGACCTTTACAGGGTCTGCGGCAACATCCCTGATCTTTAAAACCCACACCGCAATCACGCAAAACGGTGTGTCGTATACAGCGGAACAAGACAGTTTGAATGCCTCGCTTCTGGCGCCCGACGCGGGGGTGGATACGCCAGAATTCGACCTTTTCATCAAAGAGGTGTCGCGCGAAATGACGGTGAAAGCGGGACAAAAATGTACCGCCGTGCGCCGCATTTTGGTCCCCGCACAGATGATCGATGCGGTCCAAGATGCGCTTGCTGCGCGTTTGGCAAAAACTACGGTCGGGGATCCGATGGTTGATTGCGTTCGCATGGGCGCGCTTGTGTCATTGGAACAAAAACAAGACGTATTGGCCAAAATCGAACTACTGTCATCCCAAGCCGAAGTGGTCTTTGGCGGTCAAGACGGCTTCACACCCATTGGTGCCGGCACGCAGAACGGGGCCTTTGTGGCGCCGACGTTGCTACGCTGTTACACCCCCATGACAGCAGATATCGTTCACAGCACCGAAGCCTTTGGCCCCGTCAGCACGCTGATCCCCTATACAGACATTGCCCAAGCGGCCGAGATTGCGAATATGGGGCAGGGCAGCCTTGTTGCCTCGGTCTTTACCTATGATGCCGATACGGCGTTGGACGTGACCCAAGCGATCGGTGCCTATCATGGACGTTTATATTTTAACAACCGTGACAGCGCCAAGGAATCCACAGGTCACGGATCACCCATGCCACATATGGTCCATGGCGGCCCCGGTCGTGCGGGCGGTGGCGAAGAATTGGGCGGTATCCGCGGTGTGAAACATTACATGCAGCGCACCGCAATTCAGGGAAGCCCACAGATACTGCAAGCGATTGCTGGCAAATGGGTTCGTGGTGCGGCGCAGTCGGAAACAGACAGGCATCCATTCCAAAAACGATTTGGTGAGTTAACATTGGGCGAGACGCTATTTTCAAAATCCCGCGAAATTACGCTTGCCGACATTGAACATTTTGCACAGTTCACCGGCGACACGTTCTATGCGCATATGGATGCCGACGCGGCC
>RGAJ01000516.1 GCA_009920225.1 Paracoccaceae bacterium | reverse complement strand
AAAATACTATGAGTATCATATTGCTGATTCGATCGGTATGAACAACGACTTGACGATATCAAATACCAAAGATGACAAAGAAACCAACACTGCAAACTGTCGCAAAAAAGGCCGGAGTATCCGTTCCAACGGTGAGTCAGGTTCTAAGAGGAACCGGCAGAATTTCGGCCTCGACACAGAAAAAAGTTTTAGATGCGGCCAAGGCATTGCACTACGTCCCAGACGGACGGGCGGCATCAATGCGGTCGGGTGAAACCCGTGAAATCGGAATGATCATCCACTATATTGCGAACCCCTTTAACGCCGAACTGATTTCGGGGGTCAGCGATACACTTGAAAAAGAAGGTTACCTTGTCTCAGTTCTGGATTCCCAAGACAACATAGATCGTCAAAGACGAAATATAGAAGCCTTTATTCGAAGCTCTCGCGGGGCGCTGCTGTGGGTTCCTGCCGCAAATACACCCAGCGAAACGCTGGATCTGTTGAAAACCCACAGGCTGCCTGTTGTGACCTTTATTCGAGGTGCATATGACGGGATTTTCGATCACGTCGGTATTCAAAACGAAAGCGCGACATCCTGCGCAACCGAACATTTAATTGGCCTTGGCCACACCAAAATTGCATATTTTGGCGGCGTCGGGTCAAGCGAAACGCGGATCCAGCGGATAGAGGGATACCAAAAAGCATTGATCCGGCATGGGCTTGATTATGCGCTCGTGTGGGATGCAAAGGACCACAAATTGTCAGGGCTAGAAGCGATGCTCAAACTCCGCCAAACGCACCCCGAGGTGACCGCCGCGGTGTGCAATGGTGACGTTGTTGCCTTGGGGGCAAGCCACGCCCTTCGACGACTGGGCGAAACGCCGGGCAAAAGTTTTTCAATCGTAGGGTTCGATGACATCCAAGACGCATCGACCGCAACACCTCCGCTGACAACCATCGCGATTGAACCTTACAACTTTGGTGTAAAATTGGCGCAAGTGCTGATCAATCGTCTAAAAGAACCACAATCCCCGACCGCCACCACTTTGCTGCCATTCAAACTGAAGATTCGGGAAACCACGGACAGCCCGAAATAATAATACAGCATGCGTCGGTTAAAATGACGAAACACGCGCCCTACCAAACCGAAAGGCGCATTCATTTTGATTTTGTTGGGAAGTGGCGGACCGAGGAGGATTCGAACCCCCGACCCCTTGATTCGTAGTCAAGTACTCTATCCAGCTGAG
>RGAJ01000515.1 GCA_009920225.1 Paracoccaceae bacterium | reverse complement strand
CCAAATTTTGTGCTGTCATAATCGGGGTCTGGGTCATGACGCCGCCTTTTCGTTTGTCAAAGGGTAATGGCACCGTGCCATGCCAAGCTCTGCCCCAGAGGTGATCGGCTTGTTCGTGCGGCAGGTCTCATTCGCAAATTTACATCTTGGGGAAAACAGGCATCCCAGCGGCCGATCAAATTGCCCGGGCACCACGCCCGGAATTGTTGGCAAAAATTTGTCCACCGCACGCTCGGGCAATGCGTCCAGTAACGCTGCGGTATAGGGATGGCGTGGTGTGTTAAACAAATTCAGCACAGGTTGCTCTTCGATTTTTTGGCCTGCGTATTGAACACTGACCCGGTCAGCCGTTTCCGCGACAACGCCCATGTCATGGGTGATCAGGACCAAGCCCATACCCTGTTCTTGACGCAAGCGCGTTAATAAATCCAATATCTGCGCTTGAATGGTCACATCCAAGGCGGTGGTCGGTTCATCGGCGATCAACACCTTTGGATTGCATGCAATTGCCATAGCAATCATCACGCGTTGGTTCATGCCGCCTGACATTTGATGCGGAAAAACAGACAGCCGTCGTTCAGGATCCGGGATCCCGACCTGTTCAAACAATTCTATCGCGCGGGCGTGGCGTGCTTTGCGATCCAATCCCATGTGAATGCGGAGGGCCTCTTTGATTTGCCAGCCAACGGTGAAACATGGGTTCAACGACGACATCGGTTCCTGAAAAATCATGGCCAAATCCTTGCCAATGATTTTGCGACGGTCTTTGGCCTGCATTTTGGTCAGGTCGTGCCCGTCAAAGACCATCTCGTCTGCGGTGATTTTCGCGGTCCACGGCAGCAGCCCCATCAAGGCCAACATGGATACGGATTTTCCAGATCCGCTTTCGCCTACGATAGCAAGGATTTCACCTTTGTTGACATCTTGGTCAACCCCATCCACAGCGCGAAAGGAACCCGAGGCCGTTGCAAATTCGACCGTAAGGTTTCTGATACGAAGCAAGCTCATCCCATCAGCTCCTTTTTAGTTTCGGATCAAGCGCATCACGCAACCCGTCACCCATCAAGTTGATTGCCAAAACAGTGATCAAAATCGCCACACCCGGAAAAGTGACCACCCACCATGCACGCAAAATGAATTCGCGCGCTTCGGCCAGCATTGTGCCCCATTCGGGCGTCGGTGGCTGTGCACCCATGCCCAAAAACCCCAGAGCAGCTGCATCCAAAATTG
>RGAJ01000514.1 GCA_009920225.1 Paracoccaceae bacterium | reverse complement strand
AATCTGGCCTTGGGCGAAATAAGCCCGCATCAGTGTTGGCACGCGGGCTTTGCGGCGCTGCGACGTGGATCGCGTGGGGCTGAGACCTTTTTGAAAGAAGTTGTTTGGCGCGAATTTGCGTATCACTTGATGTTTCATACGCCCCATATTTTAACCCATAACTGGCGTGAAGACTGGAATACATTTCCATGGCAGACGGATGAAAATCACCCACATGTCATCGCATGGAAACAAGGTCGGACGGGAATAGCCTTTGTTGATGCGGCGATGCGCGAAATGTATGTGACAGGTCGCATGCACAACCGTGGTCGGATGATTGTTGCATCCTATTTGACCAAGCACTTGATGACCCATTGGTCAATTGGTCAGCGTTGGTTTGATGACTGTTTGGTGGATTGGGATCCCGCAGCGAACGCGATGGGATGGCAATGGGCAGCAGGGTCAGGGCCAGACGCGGCACCTTATTTCAGGATTTTCAATCCAGATACACAATTGGACAAATTCGATCCCCGCGGTCTGTATAAATCGCGGTGGATTGCAGAAGGTTCGCCACGGATCACCGACACAGCGCTCTCGTATTTTGACGCGATCCCACGATCATGGGGGTTGTCGCCCAAAGACCGCTATCCTGCGCCTGTGGTCACATTGAAAGACGGGCGGGATCGGGCCTTGCATGCCTATTCCGAACGGGAGCGTCCTTCATGATCAGTCGCCGCCTTCGGCGAGGATATTTTGAGACAGAAAATGACAGTGGGATTTCCCACAAAATGCTGTAAATAGCGCAAAACCAAAATGGCAACGTAGGATCATTTAAAATGGCGTCGATGTTTTTTTATGGCACATTGTGCGATTTGGAGTTGCTTGAGATTGTGTTGGATCGGCCTCGGTCTGAGATCACGTTTTTCCCTGCAACGCTGCATGATCACGCGGCTTATTGGACGACAACGCAAAACTATCCGGTGATTGTTCCCGAAGCAGGGACACAAACGCAGGGCCTGTACCTGCCGGATCTGTCTGAGGTGGATATCGCGCGATTAGACTTTTACGAAAGCGGATTTGTGTACGAACCTGTACCGGTCGATGTCGAAACGCCAATGGGCACGCAACGCGTGTTGATTTATTACTGTCATGATCGTTCGGTCGTGTCGGATCGGCGTTGGGATCTGATCGATTGGCAGCGCGATTGGGGAGAAACTATTCGCCGTGCGATCCGCGAACTAATGGATCAGT
>RGAJ01000513.1 GCA_009920225.1 Paracoccaceae bacterium | reverse complement strand
TTGCTGGTTGGGGAACGCATGGCCCAAGCCTTTCATGACGCAGGCGTGCCCAAAGATGTGTTTGCCAATATGTTTTTGAATCATGAAACCACATCAGACTTGATCAAAGCGCGCAGTTTCGATTTCATCAATTTCACAGGCTCGGTCGGGGCAGGGGCTCAGATCGAACAGGCCGCTGCGGGTACTTTTGTTGGCGTTGGTACAGAACTTGGCGGTAAAGATCCAGGATATGTGATGGAGGACGCGGATTTGGACGCAGCCGTTGAAACCTTGATCGACGGCGCGATGTTCAATTCGGGGCAATGCTGTTGTGGCATCGAACGCATCTATGTGCATGAAACGCTCTATGATGCATTTCTGTCCAAAGCGATTGAGATCGTCAAAGGCTATAAGCTTGGTAATCCCTTAGACAGTGACACCACCATTGGCCCAATGGCACATAAACGCTTTGCCGCTGAGGTCCGCGCACAGATTGCAGAGGCCGTTGCCATGGGCGCCGCCGCCCATATCCCGACATTCCCCCAAGATGACGGCGGCACCTATCTGACGCCTCAAATTTTGACGAATGTGACACATGACATGCGTGTCATGCGCGATGAAAGCTTTGGTCCCGTGGTTGGGATCATGCCTGTGAAAAATGACGACGAAGCGATTGCACTGATGAATGACAGCAGCTTTGGCCTAACCGCAAGCCTGTGGACCCGCGATGTGGAACGGGCTGAACGCTTGGGGGATAGGATTGAAACAGGGACTGTATTCCTCAATCGCGCAGATTATCTTGATCCCGGCCTGTGTTGGACGGGGTGTAAAAACACAGGTCGCGGCGCCGGGCTGTCAGAAATCGGCTATCACACCCTCACACGACCAAAATCCTATCATTTGAAAAAGGTAACATCATGACACCCACTGCCAACTGGTCCTATCCCACTGCAATTCGATTTGGGGCAGGTCGCATTTCTGAATTACCGCGGGCCTGTCAGGCGGCAGGCATAAAACGGCCGCTGGTCGTGACAGACCGTGGTTTGGCACAGATGCCGATCACTCAAAAAACGCTGGATATCCTAGAGGCCGTTGGCTTAGGGCGGTCCCTGTTTGCGGATGTGGACCCAAACCCGAACGAAAAAAATCTAGTCGCGGGTGTGGCGGCGTTCAAGGCGGGCAATCACGATGGCGTGATCGCCTTTGGCGGTGGATCGGGATTGGACTTGGGCAAAATCGTTGCCTTTATGG
>RGAJ01000512.1 GCA_009920225.1 Paracoccaceae bacterium | reverse complement strand
GCATTCAGTTCCTCTGACACCAGCCCACGATGGATATAGGGGCTGCCGATCTCGGTCAGGGTCATGCCGCATTCTTGTGACAAAAACCGTGCGAGCGGAATTTCCAGTTGGCTGTCCGGAAAAAAGAAGATGGACCGACCGCGCAGATTTTCCGCGACCGCGGCAATCGCGTGTTCGGCACGCGCTTTGGGTGCAGCCACGACAGAGTGCACATGGGCGCGCGAAATACCAAACCGGTCCGCAATCGCATAAAACCATTCGGTCGTCCCTTGGGCCCCGAACGGGAATGGTGCCGTGATGGGTTTTGCACCCCGACGCACCATTTCATCATGGGCGGCCCCCAAAAAGGGTTGCGTGCAAATGAATTGGGTATTTGGACCAACACCCGCATCCATGCCCGCCCGCGCCTGCGGTAGGATCAAAACATCCTCTAACCCCAGTTGGGTCAACAGGCGCACCATCTGATCTTGGACCACATCGGGCAAAGCACCCAGAACGGCCAGTTGGTGCTTTTCGCTCTGCGGCAGATCGCGAATCACTGCCTCAAGACAGGCATCTTCGCCCTGCGTAAACGTCGTTTCGATGCCTGAGCCCGAAAAATTCACCACATTCACGCGGTCTTTGTATTTTTCTGAAAGTTTTTTTGCCATCGTCGCAAGGTCGATTTTGATGACTTCAGACGGGCAGGACCCAACCAGAAACAATCGTTTGATGTCAGGCCGTCTTGACAGCAGCTCTCCGACCGTGCGTTCCAGTTCGACATGGGCATCCGCCATCCCAGCCAAATCTGTTTCTTCTAGAATTGCGGTGGCAAAACGGGGTTCGGCAAAGATCATCACCCCTGCCGCGCTTTGCAACAAATGCGCGCAGGTGCGCGACCCTACCACCAGAAAAAAGGCATCGTGCATCTTGCGATGCAACCAGATGATCGAGGTGAGACCACAGAACACTTCGTGCTGGCCGCGCTCCTTAAGAACGGGGGTCGATGCACACCCGATTTGGCTTAAATCATTAGGCATATTGCGTCTCCGAAGGGGAATGAAGCCGCGCCGTACGAAGCTTTAAAACAAATTGAACTGCATTGATGATGTAGGCCGCATAAGCAATCAACGCCAAGGTCATAAGCTGTTGCGGCGAAAGGACATTCATCATCACCGCCGCCACATAGGCAAGATGCAGGGCGATCACGAAAAAGCTAACGACGTCCTCCCAAAAAAAGGGCGGGGCCAA
>RGAJ01000511.1 GCA_009920225.1 Paracoccaceae bacterium | reverse complement strand
TTAATATCCATTGTGATTGTTTAATATACGAAAGGATCATCACAATGCATATTATCTCGGCGCGGTTTTCAAATGTGCGCGTTGTGCACGCGGGTCAACAGATTTTTGGTCTGGTCACGTTTGAAACAGAAAAAGGGTTGGTGCATATCGAATGCGCTGTCACGCCAAAAGATCACCGCGACATCATGGACCCGCACCCCTTGTTATTGGCCGAAGCCAAAGCAAAAATCCGCAGAAATGGTCATATCCCACGTGAAGTCACGGTTCATGATATGCTGATGTCGCGGGTTGCTTGACTGACCCTGTCAAACATGTAAGACACGCAAAGTTTTTGCCTAAGGAGAATTCGCATGTCTGATGACCGTTTGATTGTTGCTATGGACGTTCACAATATTGTTGCTGGACTGGATCTTGCGACGAAACTGGGTGATGCGGTTTCCTTTTATAAAATTGGGCTTGGCATGTTGACGGGCGGTGGATTGGCTTTGGCCAATGAGCTCAAGCAAGAACATGGCAAACGCATCTTTCTGGATATGAAATTCTTTGACATTGGCGCCACGGTCGAAGCGGCTGTGCGCGGCATCGCGCAATATGACTTGGATTTCCTGACGGTTCATGGCGATCCCCACGTTATTCGCGCCGCAAAAGAAGGCGCCGCGGGATCAAACCTAAAGATTTTGGCCGTAACTATTCTAACCTCGCTGGATCGCGAGGATTTGGATCGCTCGATGTACAAAGCGGGCGATGTGCAGGATCTGGTTGTCGAACGCGCAGGACGCGCATTTGATGCGGGGGCCGATGGGGTGATCGCATCGCCACAGGAATCAGGATTGATCCGCGCGCTGCCTGAATCCGCAGGCCGTTTGATCGTGACGCCCGGTGTGCGCCCTGCAGGCGCCGATGCGGGCGATCAAAAACGGATCACAACACCCGCAGATGCCATCAAAAACGGGTCCGACCACATCGTCGTTGGTCGCCCAATTTGGAAGGCCGCAGACCCACGCGCCGCAGCACAAGCGATTGTTGCGGAAATGCAGTCCGCCTAATCCGCGGCTGATATTTCCATTTTGACACGCCCATGGGCTGTCAACAAAAACGCATCGGACCCAATCAAAGCAACAGGCACAATTGGGTTCCCGAACGCCGCACCACCATCGACATTGATCCGATTTCCGTAATATTTGGGAATGCTTTCGGGCGTATGCCCATGAACCAAGGTGAACCCCATAT
>RGAJ01000052.1 GCA_009920225.1 Paracoccaceae bacterium | reverse complement strand
GGCATCTTTGCATTTTGACGATGACCTTTTGACGGCGCTCCGCGCGCATGGTGTCGATTTCACCCAAGTGACGCTGCATGTTGGGGCAGGGACATTTCTGCCCGTAAAAGTCGATGACATCACGACCCATAAAATGCATGCCGAAATCGGCGAGGTGTCTGAGCAAGCAGCGCGCGAAATACAAGCGACCAAAGACCGCGGCGGTCGGGTAATACCGGTGGGGACCACTGCACTGCGATTAATTGAAACAGCCGCAAGCGAAAGCGGGACAATCGAACCATGGTCTGGCGCCACTGATATCTTTATCTACCCCGGATTTAAATTTCATGTCGCCGATGGATTGATGACGAATTTCCATTTGCCAAAATCAACCTTGGTGATGTTGGTGTCGGCGCTTATGGGTGCTGATCGCGTGAAAGACATCTACAAACACGCAATTGAAAATAGATATAGGTTCTTTTCATACGGGGATTCGTCGTTTTTGATCCCCGACCTTTAATAATTATTTGGTAATGCTCGTAAAACTTGGCACACTCGAACAAAATTAGGGACATAGCTTAAATGCTTTCTGTATTAAAGAATTCTTGGGCACTGCTGCTTGGCATGCTTTTGTTGATGATGGGCAATGGTCTTCAAGGCACGCTTATCGGTGTTCGCGGTGAGATCGAGGGTTTTTCAACACTCGAAATGTCGGTTGTTATGTCCTCCTATTTTGTAGGGTTCCTTGGCGCGAGCCGCGTTGTTCCTGAAATGATCCGCCGCGTGGGGCATGTTCGGGTATTTGCGGCCTTGGCATCCTTTATTTCGGCTGTATTGGTGTTGTATCCTGCTATTCCCCATCCCATCGCATGGTCCATCGGGCGCGTGATTATCGGGTTTTCGTTCTGCGGCGTCTATGTCACGGCAGAAAGCTGGTTGAACAATGCTGCAACCAATGAAACGCGCGGGCAGGCCTTGTCGGTCTATATGATCGCGCAAACCGTCGGGATCATTGCGGCGCAAGGGCTGCTGCTCTTGGCTGATCCCGCGGGCTATACGTTGTTTATCATTATTTCGGTCTTGGTGTCTGTGTCCTTTGCGCCCATCTTGTTATCGATCAGCCCGACACCGGCCTTTGATACGACAAAACCGATGAGCTTAAAAAATCTCATCAAAACCTCTCCCTTGGGATGCGCAGGTATGTTTCTATTGGGGGGTGTTTTTGCCGCGCAATTTGGTATGTCTGCGATATTTGGGTCAAAGATTGGCCTAAGCTTGGGACAGATTTCTATTTTTGTGTCGTTTTTTTACATCGGTGCCATGTTGTTACAAATCCCAATCGGGTGGTTGTCTGATCACATGGATCGTCGCCGGTTGATCATGATTTGTGCCTTTATCGGGGCGATTGGTTGTGTGCTTCCGTGGACATTTGCAGGTAATTTTTACATGCTGCTGGTCTCGGCGCTTTTGATTGGCGGAATGTCAAACCCGCTCTATTCACTATTGATTGCCCACACCAACGACTTTCTCGAATACGAAGATATGGCCGCTGCCTCTAGTGGGTTGTTATTTATCAATGGCTTAGGTGCCATCGCAGGCCCAATCGTTTTGGGTAAGATGATGGACCTGATGGGCGCATATGGATATTTCGTGATTTTGATTGCGCTCTTCGTGTTCTTGGGCCTTTATGCGATTTATCGCATGACGCGCCGTGCGGCGGCAACGGATACAACATCCTACACAGCTGTGATGCCGACAGGGTCGCCCGTTGCACTTGAGCTTGCGCAAGAATACGCAATCGTTTCTGCAAATGAGGACGCGGATTAAAAATTCCCCTCACATTTCGTAACAGGTATGTAACACATTATTACTTGGGTTTTTCGGTCAGTATGCAAACCTAAACCCAAGAGGCGCAACGTGAGGGTACAATAATGTCGTCTGAGCAGGTGTTAAATTTTTGGCTTGATGAAGTTGGTCCGCAAGTCTGGTACGAGGCGTCAGATGCCTTGGATGCCGAAATTCGGGAACGTTTTCTGCCTGTGTGGCAAGACATCATGGCGGGCAAGATGGGGATGTGGTTGACATATCCATCTGGGACGCTTGCCTATATTATCGTTGCTGATCAATTCTCGCGAAACATGTTCCGCAATGAGGCGCGCGCATTCTCATCCGATCGCATTGCGCTATCGGCGGCCAAATCCGCAATTGATCACAATTGGGATATGCGCATCGATGAACCCGCGCGACAGTTCTTTTACCTGCCATTGATGCACTCCGAGAACCTTTGTGATCAAGAACGTTGTGTGCGGTTGATGAAAACGCGGATGCCTGAAACGGGGGAAAACTCGCTGATGCACGCACGTGTTCATCGAGAAGTCATCCGCTTGTTCGGACGCTTTCCATATCGCAACGCAGCTCTTGCGCGGACATCAACGCAGATTGAATCTGATTACATGGACAGCGGCGGGTATGCTATGACGTACCAACAACTCGCTAAGGCGAGTTAATCATAGCTCGCTTATTGATCCGAAAAATAAAATAGTTTAACGTTAAACGGAATTCATTTTTCCGAGGTTGAGCATGTCCACACAGTCTTTTGATGTCGTCGTAATCGGTGCAGGTCCCGGCGGTTATGTCGCCGCTATCCGCGCAGCACAATTGGGTTTAAAAGCCGCAATCGTTGAACGCGAACACATGGGTGGCATTTGTCTTAACTGGGGATGTATCCCGACCAAAGCCCTGTTGCGGTCCGCAGACGTATTTCATTTGATGCATCGCGCCAAAGAATTTGGCTTAAGCGCAGATAAAATCGGATTTGATCTTGATGCGGTTGTGCAGCGCTCTCGCGGTGTGTCCAAGCAACTTAACCAAGGTATCGGCCACTTGATGAAGAAAAACAAAGTGACGGTATTTATGGGAACTGCAACAATCCCATCCAAAGGTAAAGTCACTGTTACCTCGGATAAGGGGACCGAAGAAATCACCGCAAAAAACATCGTTTTGGCAACGGGCGCGCGCGCGCGCGAATTGCCCGGGCTTGAGGCGGAAGGTGATTTGGTTTGGACCTATAAACATGCGTTGACACCAAAGCGGATGCCGAAAAAATTGTTGGTTATTGGATCGGGCGCAATTGGGATCGAATTTGCCAGCTTTTACAATACACTCGGTGCAGACACGACCGTGGTTGAGGTCATGGATCGCGTTCTGCCTGTCGAAGATGAAGAAATTTCAAAATTCGCCAAAAAGCAGTTTGAAAAGCAGGGCATGAAAATCCGCGAAAAAACTTCGGTAAAGAAACTAGACCGTGGCCAAGGTAAAGTTGTTGCGCATATCGAAGCAAATGGAAAAACGACGACCGAAGAATTTGACACCGTGATCTCGGCAGTTGGTATCGTTGGCAACGTTGAAAATCTAGGGCTGGAAGCTTTGGGCGTCAAGATCGACAGAACACATGTGGTTGTGGATGAATATTGCCGGACAGGCATTGATGGCCTCTATGCTATAGGTGACATCGCAGGGGCGCCTTGGCTTGCGCATAAAGCAAGCCACGAAGGCGTCATGGTTGCCGAACTCATTGCTGGACATCATGTTCATCCGATTAAGCCGAATACAATTGCGGGCTGCACCTACTGCCATCCCCAAGTCGCTTCTGTCGGTCTTACCGAAGCCAAAGCAAAAGATGCTGGTTTTGACATCAAAGTCGGCCGCTTCCCATTTATTGGCAATGGCAAAGCCATTGCACTTGGCGAACCAGAAGGCATGATAAAAACAGTATTTGATGCGAAAACCGGTGAATTGCTTGGCGCACATATGGTCGGCGCTGAAGTTACAGAAATGATCCAAGGATATGTCATTGGACGTCAGTTGGAAACGACCGAAGAAGATTTGATGCATACAGTCTTCCCGCATCCAACCTTGTCGGAAATGATGCACGAATCCGTTCTAGACGCCTACGGTCGCGCAATCCATATGTAATATTTCGCCTTCGGCGAGGATATTTTGAGACAGAAAATGAGAACTAAGCTTTCATTTTCTGTCTATCAAATATCCTGGGGGAGCCGATGTAAATCGGCGGGGGCAACGCCCCCATTTCCTTTACTCGCCAAAAACGCGCTTGAAAATTGTATCCACGTGTTTCGTATGATATCCAAGATCGAATTTTTCTTCGATCTCTGCAGGCGTCAATGCTGATGTGACGTCGGCATCGGCAAGAAGTTCGGTTTTAAAGTCGGCACCGTGTTCCCAAACTTTCATCGCATTGCGTTGAACCAGACGATAGGCATCTTCGCGGCTGACGCCAGCTTGGGTGAGCGCCAGTAGAACGCGCTGCGACATGACCAAGCCGCGAAATTTATTCATATTTTTCAACATGTTTTCTGGATATACGACAAGGTTGTCGATGACAGATGTCAGGCGCGATAATGCAAAATCAAGTGTGATGGTAGCATCGGGGCCGATGTTTCGTTCAACGGAGCTGTGTGAGATATCGCGCTCATGCCACAGCGCCACGTTTTCCATCGCGGGAACAACCGCCATACGCACCAGTCGTGCAAGACCTGTCAGGTTTTCAGTCAACACAGGGTTACGTTTGTGCGGCATCGCAGACGACCCTTTTTGACCTTTGGAAAAGAATTCCTCAGCCTCAAGGACCTCTGTCCGCTGCATATGGCGAATTTCAATCGCAACGTTTTCAATCGAACTTGCGACCACACCGAGTGTCGCGAAAAAGGCGGCGTGCCTATCACGTGGAATGACCTGCGTTGAAATCGGTTCTGGTGTCAGGCCCAGTTTCGCGCAAACGTGTTCTTCGACACGTGGATCAATATTTGCAAAGGTTCCAACCGCGCCGGAAATTGCGCCGGTTGAAATTTCGTCACGCGCTATTTTTAGGCGGGTGAGGTTGCGATCCATTTCCGCATAAAAACGCGCAAATGTTAAACCCATGGTGGTGGGTTCGGCGTGGATGCCGTGGCTTCTGCCGATGCGAACTGTGTCTTTATGTTCATAGGCACGACGTTTTAAGGCGGCAAGCAACCCTTCCATATCGGCGATCAGAATATCTGCGGCGCGCACCAATTGAACGTTAAAACAAGTATCCAACACGTCCGAGCTTGTCATTCCTTGGTGTACAAAGCGTGCTTCGTCAGATCCGATATGCTCAGCAAGATGGGTTAAGAACGCAATAACGTCATGTTTTGTAACCGATTCTATTTCATCGATGCGGGCCACATCAAACTCAACATTTTTGGCTTTCCAAACCGCATCAGCATTTTCGCGCGGGATGACGCCTAGGTCGGCCATCGCATCACATGCGTTTGCTTCGATTTCATACCAGATGCGAAATTTGGTTTCAGGCGACCAAATAGCAACCATGTCTGGGCGGGAATAGCGAGGGATCATAGTGCGGCCTTTACTTTGTTCATCTGCCGTTGCGTTTAACGCTGAAATCTTCAAACAACAAGGCAAACCATAGTTTTCAGGTCGATATTAAACTTATTTTCATCCAAACGGTTGACCCTATTTTTCGAATCTATAGATACGTGCCAAGGCTATAGTTTGATCGTTATATAGAGTTTTTTTATTGATTGTGTTCGTCAATTCGAACGTTGCGGAATGGGGATGGCGTTGATATGAACAATATAGAGCGGGATATTTTAGTTAAATTCCCGACTTGCAAAACGCAAGTTGCCAGCTATCGTGCTGAGCGGCAAATGATCAAAGAGCCTTTGTTCGTAAAGTATGTAGCTTCTGTTATGATTGTTTATTCGGTCTTTGGCATGCTTGAAATGCAAAGCATTTATATCGCGAGCGCTCTTTTTGCACTTATGGCGTTTTGTTCTTTGTTTTACATTAGCGGCCATTTGGCGTTTGTCGCAGGACTATTGCTTTTTACGCCTTCAGCGCGCCCTGTGGTGTATTATTCGATTATCGGCACGATATTTTAGGCGTCATTATCGACTGCGTTGTATTTATATCTTGCTGAGTATATGGACATAATTGTCATTTACGAGTCCCAGACAAAATTTGAGGTGATCGCGCTGCGCACCGCGCAATTGGTTGTGTTTGAATGGGTGTTTCATACCTTTGTCTTTCCGAAATTGGTTCTTAGCAGCAACAGAGGGCGCGCCATTAAGTTTGGCGATCATGAGATAGAGATTGACGACATTCTTTATTTCCAAGCGCTGGAACACCATGTCAAGTTGGTCACACGCTCACGCGATATTGTCGAACGCTCACGGTTAAAGCATTGCATACAACTGTTGGCAGATGTTGATGGGATACAGCCGCATCGGTCCTATTGGGTGGCGAAACAAGCGATCCGTGGGACAAAGGTGACGTCAAATACTTTGGTTTTGATCACAGACAAGGGGGACATCCCCGTCGCAGGCACGCGCCGCGACGAGGTTGAGAATTGGCTGATTACCCATGAATTTGTGATTGAACACTAGGTTCCTATCGGCCCATCAATCGATCGTCAAACGGATATTTGGTCAAGTTTTCAAATCCATCTTCCGTTATAAGGACCTGGTCCTCTAACTTGATGGAAAAATCTCCACCCTCAGGGCTGACCAAGGCTTCGACGCAAAGCACCATACCTGCCTCAAGGTGGTAATCATAGGCGCCATTCACAAATTGATCTGGATAAGCGATCAACGGCCATTCATCACATAGGCCCACCCCATGCATCATGCATCCGTATTTCTGTTTTTGATAGTGTGGTGCCAAAGCATGTGCATTGAATGTCAAATCACGCATATGCACGCCCGGCTTTAGCATTTGCATATTGGTCATAATGTGTTCATGGGCATGTTGCATAGCAGACACCATGTCAGGACGCGGGGCTTTGTCACCAATCCACCATGTGCGGCTAATGTCGATACAAATCCCATACGACCCAATCAGGTCGGTATCAAAGGCCACGATTTCATTGTTCTGCACAATGCGACCGCCGCATTCTTGGAACCACGGATTTGTGCGTCGGCCGGATGCAAGCAAGCGCGTTTCAATCCATTCCCCGCCGCGGCGAATGTTTTCGGCGTGCAGAACTGCCCAGATATCATCTTCGCTCATGTTGCCGTTTGGAACACCGGCACGTGCGGCGCGCTCCATTTCGCCAACCGCGATTTCACAGGCGTGGCTTGCGCAACGCATTGCCTTGATTTCATCTGGTCCTTTGATAGAGCGTGCTTTTTCGGTCAGCTCTTCACCTTCCATGATCGAAAAACCTTGCGCTTCAAGCGCGCGCAAACCATGCAGCATGATTTTATCGACCGCTAGGCGCATGTTGCCACCACCATGTTCGGTGATCAGCTGCCGAACCTCATTCGAAAACACATCTGCGGCGACATCTACCTTGTCGCCACGGTCAAAATAAAAAAGATCCGCGCCAGAGCGTTGTTCACGGACCAAGGGATTGAATTGCGATAAAAAAGGTGAATTCTTGTAATCCCAGATGACCATATACCCATCTGCACATAAAAGAAGCGCGCGAAATGGGTTATGGGTATTCCACAGCTGCATATTTGTGCTGTCTGTTGCATAGCGAATATTCAGGGGATCGAACAACAACACCCCGCCATAGCCGCGATCAACAACATGCTGCGTCAAACGTGCCCATCTGAACCGGCGCATTTCCTGCAGATCGGGCAGGGCAAGTCCGGCTGCCTCCCATTCCCGATAGGCAAGTTGCGTCGGTCCAATTTCAACGCGATCTGCATCATTTGGGGTGTTATCCCCCAAGACATCGCCACGGGTTGGATCGATCTTTCGGGCGTCACGGAAATGTTGGACCATAATATTTCCCCTTTTTATCCTACTCTGGCACGTCCTTGATCAAAATCCTGTTTATTCGCGACATGAATAGACCTTGGAAACGACGGGTCGCATTGGAATCTTGACATGGCGCGACGCACATCGCAGGTTCCGACCATGACAGAGATTTTGCAAAACCACATACCATATCCGCATGAGCCCCATGCATCCTTGCCCGGAATTGGGCCAATCAAGGTTGAGGATTGGTTGTGGATTGATGATGCCTATGCCGCGCAAATGAAACGGCGGCGCGAACTTCTGGCATCCGATGCGGAAAAAGTGTGCAAAACGGATCCCTCTGGTTTTGATGCGGCGCAGGAATTGATGTGGCATGCAATTGACTGGGCAGAAGAGCACAAGGGCTTCAAACGCACCACTGCCGGTGTTTTGTGCCCAGATGGCGTAGAGATTGCCATAAATGACCGTGATCCGATGGCGACATTGGGACAAATATTTCAAAACGATTTTTGCATCTTGGAAAAACACGGCAATGAACATGTGATGACGGGCGCCGTGTTATGTTTTCCGGCATCGTGGATGTTGTCCGAAAAATTCATGCGCCCGTTGATTGGAATTCATGATACGGTCGACGTATATGATGACATGCTTGCGCGCCGCGTGCAGCGATTGTTCGACGGGATCCGCGTGGGCCACCCGATGTGGCGGTACAACATATTGCGATATGTGGATCCTGAATTGTTCCAACCGCGGTCTATTCATGACCGACGCCCCGATGTGGATCGCAGTCAGGGGCATTTTTTGCGACAGAACTATTTAGGGTATCGAAGAGCGCAATTTTAGCGTTCAAGGTGACCCAATTTTCGTACATTTTGGATGGCATAAATTGTCTACACTTATCCGGTCATCGGGTGATTTCCACGTGGATCGCCAGTATGATTTTGTGGAACTTCTGTTGGCTGAAAAAGATTTTCACGCCGCTTTCGATTTATTGCAAAGCTTGGTTGACCGCGTCCCGAATTGGGCATGGGGGTGGTACAAGCTTGGTGAGGTTGCACATGTGTTAGAGCGCATGGATGTGGCGCAAACATCTTGGGAACGCGTGATCGCGTTAGATGACACGGATCCATATGGGGCAGGGGCGATGCTTAACCTCATGGGCGTGCGTGATGACGACCAAATGCCTGCGCACTTTATTGAAACCTTGTTTGACCAATATGCAGATCGTTTTGACACGTCGTTGGTTCAAAAGCTGGAATATACCGTTCCCGAACGGTTAGGGGTTGCGGTGAGCGAGCTGCACCCAGATCGGTTCAAGGCGACATTGGATCTGGGCTGTGGAACGGGGTTGGCTGGGGCCGTGTTTCGGCCAGTTTCCGATCATCTCAGTGGCGTCGATCTTTCGCAAGGTATGCTGCGCCAAGCGCAAAAGCGCGGGATTTACGACACCTTGTCC
>RGAJ01000510.1 GCA_009920225.1 Paracoccaceae bacterium | reverse complement strand
AGTCATCCGTTTCTCACCAAGGTCTAACCGTTCGATCATGCGTTTAATAATCCAACCGATAACTCCAAGGGCAATAGCTAGAGCGGTGTTAAGAAGACTAGGAAGGTCGATCATAATGTTAAGCTGATATAGTTGATCCTGGGGTTGCTAGTATCTTCCATGAACCTCCGCTCCCATGAACGCCTGTATACATAGCCAAACAAATACTGCCTGAGTTTCCGTTAGATACCACAGCTATCTGCCCCTCTAACGCACCATCAGCTGCTGTTAATGCGTTCATTTGAGCTACTGTACCTCCATTGGCAGCAGCAGCAACACCACAGGCAATGACGCGTTTTGCAAGGGTCGTGCGGTGATCTTCGGGGGCCAATACAAAATGCAGAAAAACCCCAAAGCCATATGTGGACACAACGACCACACCCCAATAGGCGATGCGTGCTAAAACGGTCAGGGTATCTTGGGTTCCAAAAGGTCCAGACGCGGCGCACACCAAAGAGACGACCGCCAATACGATCATCGTCTTCGTCTGCGTAAAAGACAGGCGCATTTCACGAAGCGCCAATTGCATCTTTCCCATATTCACGAATTCAACACCCTAATTTGCGCAAACACACGTGACCCAATTGTCCCGCAATACCATAGTTTTTTCAAATCACTCAACCCGAAAGGAAATGCTATGACTTTTGATCCATTCTTGAATGCACCCGTTTACATCCAGATCCACGCCCCTGCGGCGCTTATCGCGCTAATGCTGGGCCCAATTGCCCTATATCGCCGCAAGCGTGATAGGGTCCACAAAGTGGTCGGGTATGTTTGGATGGTCGCGATGTTGACGACAGCGATAACATCCTTTTGGATCCGCGAAATCATGGCGGATGCATCGATGAGCCCTGTACATCTTTTATCCATCTTTTCGATTTGTACGATTGTATATGCGATATGGATGGCACGTCGCGGTAACATTCTCGGGCACAAACGCGCACTGCAAAACCTGTACTTCATGGGATCATGGGGGGCGTTTGCGATCAATTTCTTGCCCAATCGTACCATTCCAAACATGTTTTTTGACGGTGGGACAGTGGGCACGTTCGCGACAGCCGCATTCATTATTGGCACCATCGTGATTTCGCCCAACCTCGCCGCGCGGGCGCAGCGACGCCACAATCTAATTTTACCTCTTCACAGGGCGCGCGGATTGCTTTAATGCGTGTCGCAGACCAAAGTGCGGCTGTGGCGGAATGGTAGACGCGC
>RGAJ01000509.1 GCA_009920225.1 Paracoccaceae bacterium | reverse complement strand
GGTTTGTAATATTGTTCGGTCATATACCACCGCGTCCCAAAATCGGCCCAATACTCGGGCGCGTTTTCGACCGTGATTGCAGGCGCACCGGTAAAGCCCGCTTGGGCCAGACGCACCGCGGACACACCTGCCATCGCTCCCCAACCTGATCCGTCTTTTAACATGGTAGGATGGTCAATGCAGCGCATCATTTGACTGCGCGGACCGTGATATTCGGCGATGCCCAAGGCGTGGCGGGTTTCGTCATGTGTCAGCTTGGCAATCCGTGATCCGACCGCCGCGGCAGCAACGGCGCCCCAACTGCCAGAGGTATGATAATCACAACATGTGCCATGTTGTGCCATTGCGGCGCGGGCCCCAAATTCATACCCCAATAAAAGGGCCGTCATAAATTCGCGCCCTGAAATCTGTTCTGCATAGCCCAAGGCAAGAACCGCAGGAAACATCGGACATCCAATATGCCCCTTGGCAGGGTTGAACCCGTCATGCCCGTCGAGACTGTCAATGGTCATGCCTGCCGCCAAGGCCGTGCCAGACGCGCTTGCCGTGCGGTTGTCAAACAGCATAGGAATGGGGCCCGCAAATTCAGTTTGTGCATGCAAACGAATAATTTTGGAAAGCCGCGTTTGCGTTCCCGCCGCAGCGATTCCAATCAAATCCAACAGGCTTAGCTTGCACCGGGCGCGCACCTGATCTGGGGCATCAGACCAATCAAATCTATGTATGTCGTGAACAGGTGTCATGTTCGGTCCTATCTGAATTTCTTTCAAGCTGCGCGATTTTTCCCAATGTTGAGCGATCGTTTGCGACCTGTGGGCGCGGGGATCTGTCGGGTTCGGCTCTTGACCATTGGTGTATGATTGCGCAGAAATACCACATGACAAAACGGTTTTTTGGAAATTTCACACAGCAAGAACCCATCCCCGAGGATGCCATCGCCGCCGCCGTGCGCGTGATGCAGTCGGGGCGCTTGCATCGATACAACCTAGGTCCCGACGAAATAGGCGAGGTTTCCCTGTTAGAGCGTGAATTTGCCGACTATGTGGGTGCAAAATATTGTATTGCGGTGGCGTCGGGTGGCTATGCTTTGGCGACGGCCCTGCGTGCGCTGGGCGTGAAAGCGGGCGATCGCATTTTGACCAATGCGTTTACGCTTGCCCCTGTGCCAGGTGCGATTGCATCCATAGGTGCAATTCCGATTTTTGTTGATGTCGATGAGCAGCTGACCATCGATTTGCACGATCTTGAGGCCAAAGCAG
>RGAJ01000508.1 GCA_009920225.1 Paracoccaceae bacterium | reverse complement strand
CCATCGCCAAAACCCCCCTACTGGTTTTGGCCATGACATGGTACAGTTTGCGTGATCGATTTGGGGTGTGATGACGTTTGCGTGATCACTTGCCCATCTTGGACAGTTTTTCCTGTAAATCTGCCAATTGTTGTTTGATTCCGTCTAAATCATCGGCCGCGTCTGATTTCGCAGTGTCGGCGGGCTTCACCCCTGGCCACGACCCAAACCCATTTGTCAGCGCATCCATAAATGCCTTTTGCTGCGCTTGCATCGCCTCAAACCCGGGCATCTTGGCCATTGGATTCATCGAGGACATGTTTTCCATCATTTTGGATTGACCATCGCGCAGCATATCAAATGACATCGCCAAGAATTCTGGAACGATTGAGGTCGCTTGGGTCGTGTATGACCGCACCAAATCATTCAACACATTGATCGGAAGAACATTTTCGCCACGGCTTTCGTGTTCAGCAATGATTTGCAACAGATATTGACGGGTCAGATCATCCCCCGATTTCAGATCGATGATCTGCACATCGCGCCCTTCGCGGATGAAACCTGCAATGTCTTCTAGGGTCACGTAATCGCTTGTTTCGGTATTATACAAACGACGGCTCGCGTAACGTTTGATCAACAACGGATTTTCGGATTTTGCCACGGTATCCTCCCAGAATTGCAGCGTTGCAGCAAAGCTTACGCGCTTGCAGAAAAAAAAGAAAGACCAGTGATCAATTTTGTGCCCCGCCCGCCCCGTCTTATTGACTTTGCACCGTGTTCAGCAAAGAGTCAGAGCCATACACCATCACGCAGATGGACAGACACTCATTTGGACGACACCTATGACCCAAAAAATCACCGTGACCGCTGTGCTCAGCACTGATTTGAAAACCGCATGGGACGCGTATACAGCGCCAGAACATATCGTGCAGTGGAACTTTGCAAGCGATGACTGGCATTGTCCGCGGGCCACCAATGATATCCGTGTCGGCGGAACATTAAATTCCAGAATGGAAGCCAAAGACGGAAGCATGGGATTTGATTTTGAAGCGGTCTATTCAGACGTCATTGTCCACGAAGTTTTGGGATTCGACTTTTCTGATGGACGCCACATCGAAACGCGGTTTGTTTACGAAGACGGGGCTACGCGCGTGACCACATGTTTTGATGCCGAAACGCAACATCCCATTGAGATGCAACAACAAGGCTGGCAAGCCATCTTAGACAACTATAAACGTCACACTGAAACCATTTCGCCCGCGACATAACAAAAAGACAGGG
>RGAJ01000507.1 GCA_009920225.1 Paracoccaceae bacterium | reverse complement strand
CTATCATGCGCCGCAATCCGCGCCACGATGGACGCCCCCGCGCTGCGCACGCCCAAGATTGGCACCAAGGCAGGATCAGAAAGGATAGATTGGGTTGGGCCCGCCGCGATCACGCGGCCTTGGTCCAAAACAACCATGTGATGGGCCAAGCGGGCGACTTCGCTGATCGAATGGCTGACGTAAAGAATCGGGATATCAACCGCATGACGTATCCGTTCCAGATAGGGCATGATTTCTGCCTTGCGCGGGGCGTCTAGGGCTGACAAGGGTTCATCCATCAACAAAATCTTTGGATCAGACAGCAGCGCCCGACCAATTGTAACCCGTTGCTTTTCGCCACCTGACAGTGTTGCGATGCGTCGGTTTAACAGCCCGTCGATGCCCAGTAACGTGATGATTTCATCTTCGCGTGCTGCGTTTGATTGTGCCCGACCATGTCGCGCGGCATAGCGCAGGTTATCTTGCACGCTCATATGCGGAAACAACCGTGCGTCTTGGAACACATATCCGATGTCACGCCGATGCGTGGGCGTGTTGATGCCGTTTTTGGTATCCAATACAACCGCGCCACCGATGTCGATGCGCCCTTCATCGGGCGTGAATATCCCCGCAACAGCATTGATCAGCGATGTTTTCCCCGATCCAGATCGTCCAAAAATGGCGGTGATCCCCATTGGCATGGTCAGATCCGCTGCAAGGCTAAAGGTTGGCCAACTGTGACGGATGGAAATCGAAACGCTCATTGTCCTGCAATCCGTTTTGAAATGCGGCGCGACAACGCCTCGGATATGATCAGGGCGCCGATGGCGATGCAGGCCGACAGGATGACCAAGATCATGGCATTGCGTTCCTGGCCAGGAACCTGAAGTGCCGCGTAAATTGCCGACGGGATCGTTTGGGTGCGGTTTGGGATGTTCGATACAAACGTGATCGTTGCCCCAAACTCGCCCATTGCTTTGGCAAAGGCCAAGATCATGCCAGCCAATATCCCCGATGTAATCAACGGCAACGTGATCGTCGCAAAAACGCGCCACGGCGGAACGCCCAACGTTGATGCCGCCTGTTCCAGCTTTGGATCAACGGCTTCGATGGCCAAACGAATGGCACGCACCATCAACGGAAATGCCATGATCGCTGCTGCCAAAACCGCACCTGTCCACCGAAAGGCCAAGGTGATGCCGAAAGCGTCATTCAGAATACCGCCAATCGGGCCGGTGCGTCCGAACAGAACCATTAGAACATATCCTGTAACCACAGGGG
>RGAJ01000506.1 GCA_009920225.1 Paracoccaceae bacterium | reverse complement strand
ATGCTCCTGCCATTAAAATAAACAATACCCGTGCGTTAGGGGGCGAAGTTATCCTGCATGACCGCGATACCGAGGACCGTGATGCATTGGGCGAAGCGATGGAACGAGACCGTGGATTGACCTTGGTGCGCCCTTTTGATGACCCTCAGGTGATCGCAGGCCAAGGGACTGCAGGTCTGGAAATCGCGGTCCAGGGTGCCGACATGGGGATCAGCGATGCCCAAGTCTTGGTCTGTTGCGGTGGCGGGGGTCTGACGTCGGGTATTGCGACCGCATTGGCAGCAGATGCGCCCAAGATGCGCGTGTGTCCCGTTGAGCCCGTTGGATTTGACGATACAGCGCGTTCCCTTGTGGCCGGCACGCATCAAACAAACGCGCAAACAAGCGGATCAATCTGCGATGCGATTGTCACGCCATCACCGGGAAAGTTGACCTTTCCAATCCTGAAGGATCTGTGTCCGCGTGGCTATGCGGTCACGGATGAACAGGCATTAATGGCGATCAAGCTTGCATTTCAGCGGTTGAAAATCGTGTTGGAACCGGGCGGCGCGGTGGCATTGGCGGCGGCGCTGTTTCTTGGCGACGCATTGTCCCATGACACGGTCATTGCCGTTGCATCTGGCGGCAATATCGACGATGACATGTTCCGACGCGCGTTAGAGGTAAGGCTATGAAAATTGCAACGCTTGACGGCATAAACCTGCATTATCGAATTGATGGCAATCCAAACGGAAAACCTGTTGTGTTTGCCAATTCCTTGGGTACTGATCTGCGGCTTTGGGATGCGGTGTTGCCCCTGTTGCCACGGGAAAATTGTTACATCCGTTACGACAAACGTGGTCACGGGTTATCACAATGCCCACCAGCCCCCTATTCCATGGGTGCCTTGGTGCGCGATGTGGAACAGTTGATGGATCACCTGGGGGTCACGGATGCGCTGTTTGTCGGATTGTCGATTGGCGGTATGATCGCCCAAGGTTTGGCGGTCAAACGGTTGGATTTGGTACGTGCCATGGTGTTGTCAAACACAGCTGCAAAAATCGGTCAGCCCGAGATGTGGCAGTCACGCATTGATGCTGTGCGCAAGGGCGGAATTGCATCCCTGTCTGATGCGGTGATGGAACGCTGGTTTGGGCGCGACTTTCATGCAACCGCAGATATGCAGTTGTGGAAAGCCATGTTGGAACGCCAACCTGCCGAGGGCTATATCGGATGTTCTGCAGCAATTTCTGGCACCGATTTTTACACCCCGACGTCGGG
>RGAJ01000505.1 GCA_009920225.1 Paracoccaceae bacterium | reverse complement strand
ACGATCTGCGGCAAAGAAGAATTGTTTTAAATCGTTTCCGCCAATCGAAATAAAATCGACAGATTCGAAAAATGATTTGTGTGAAAATGCCAGCGACGGTGTTTCAAGCATTGCGCCAACGCGCAACTGTGTTGGAATAGGGTGCCCCAGTTTGCGTTCGCGATCCAATACGCGATCCATTTCGGCGCGGGCGCGATCAAATTCTTCGACTTGGGCAATAAACGGGAACATAACGGACAAAGGTCGCCCTGCCGCCGCGCGCAAGAGCGCCTGCAACTGCATCCGCAGCACGCCGGGCTTGTCCAATCCCACACGAATGGCGCGCCACCCAAGGGCAGGGTTGGGTTCGTCAACATGCGCCATATATGGCAAAACCTTGTCTGACCCGATGTCCAAGGTTCGAAACACAACCTGTTTTCCGCCTGCGGCGTCCAAAATACGCGAATAGAGCGCGCTGAGTTCGGACCGTTTGGGCATTTGGGACCGAATAAGGAACTGCAGCTCGGTGCGGAATAATCCCACACCCTCGGCGCCTGAACTTGTCAAGCTAGGCAAATCGGCCATCAAGCCTGCGTTCATGGTCAGCTTGATCGTGCGACCATCGCGGCTTGTTGCTGTTTTATCCAGCAACTTTTGATACTTTTGCTGGGCCTGCGTTTCCATCGCAATCTTGTCATCGAAGGCGCTTGAAACCAAATCATCGGGACGCAAATGCACAACGCCTTGTTCGCCGTCCACCAAAATGGGATCGCCGTTTAGGGCTTCGGTCGTGATGTTTTTCGCGTGAATCACCAAAGGGATCGCCAAGGCGCGGGCAACGATGGTTGCGTGGCTGCCAACGGAGCCTTCTTCTAATACGATGCCTTTTAGGGATCGACCATAATCCAAAAGCTCGGCAGGGCCGATATTGCGCGCAATCAGGATCGGATTGTCGGGCATTTCCGCGCCGGTGTCGCGGCCTTGGCCTGTCAAGATACGCAACAAGCGGTTCGACAGATCATCCAAATCATGCAAGCGGTCGCGCATATAGGGATCTGTCACCTTGGACAGGCGCGCGCGGGCGGATGATTGTTCCTTTTCAACGGCGGCTTCGACAGACAGACCTGAGTCGATGTCCGTTTCGATGCGCCGCATCCATCCGCGCGAATTGGCAAACATGCGATAGGCTTCGAGCACCTCGATTTGTTCTTTGTCGCCACCCGCAGCATTATCAATCATATCGTCAACATGATTGCGGAGCGTTGTGACAGCCTCATTGAGG
>RGAJ01000504.1 GCA_009920225.1 Paracoccaceae bacterium | reverse complement strand
CATTCATGGACAAATCGCCGCTGGAGAAATCAGTTTTGTGACACCAGAGGACGAGGCTGAGGCAGATTAACGCAACATCTGCGCGGCCAGTACCGGTCCGTGATCACGATCTTGGACGAACACCGCAACCGATGAACCAACGGATGGCACGCTATGCACCCATTTTTGCCCCTGCGCGGTTCCCACCAATGAAATGGACCGGACGATATTGCTGTACTCAATCGTCTTGCCTTTGTTTTCGCCCCGCAAAATTTCAACGCGCTCATTGGGGATAAACTCAACCAAAAACACATCCGGCGTCAGGGAAGGATCTCGCGGCGTACCTTCGACGATGATATCAACACCTCCGCCCTTGCGAATGACATTTAGGGCAAGGCCAAAGTCTTGGTGAGAATGGTGTTTGATCGCATTTGCGATGTCCATCGATTTGGACCCCACCAATAAATCTTGGCCCTGAACAATAACTTGCGGGGTATAGATCATGGTTTTATCATTCCGTCGGGCATATAGCTTTTGTCGGGCCGAAAACAAATCTTGGGCAAAGCTGTCTTTCCAGCCGATATAATCCCAATAATCCACATGAAACGCCAATGCGACAATGCCGGGCTGTTGGGCTATTTGGGCAAACACCGCATCAGCAGGTGGACATGACGAACATCCTTGCGAGGTGAAAAGTTCGACCAGCACAGGGTGCTCTTCTGCTTGGGCGGCAAAATTCCCGCCAAACACCGCCAAGACCGTTCCCAAAAGAATCGCAAAAACCCGTGTCACATTACACCTTTTTAATAAACCTAAGATCTGTGTAACCTGCCTTGTGAACAATTTCCAATCAACGTTTTGCGAGTTTTGTGACAATAGTTTGGACCGCATCCCGACTTGCACGGATTAAATACAAAATTTTTGGGTCCAAACGCGCGCCAGCCCTACCAAAAATTGACAGCTGGTCGACATTTAAATAACTACCATCTTGTCCCTGAAACAATTTTGGTGTACATTGGTATACAAACAGACATACCTGATTGAATCGCGCCCAAAAAGCGCGGCAGATCGGGTTACTTCTGCAATCAAATTATGAGATCGCTATGACACTATATTCCGCCTACCTTGAAGAAATCGCAACACGCAAAGACCAAGGGTTGCACCCGAAACCCATCGACGACGGCGCATTGCTCAGCGAAATCATCGACCAGATCAAAGACAGCGGCAACGTTCATCGCGCAGACTCTTTGCAGCATTTTATCTATAACACCCTGCCCGGCAC
>RGAJ01000503.1 GCA_009920225.1 Paracoccaceae bacterium | reverse complement strand
AAGCTAATGCCTTGTTCTAATAGATGGGTTACAAAACTAGGGTATAGTGTATCGGCCAAAATAGGGTTGTGCCCGGTAAACGCAGCGGCCAGGCCAAAAAATGCCAAGGCCCCCGAAAAAAGGGCAATTGCGCGCATAAAATGTTGGGCACGTTTGCGATTGCGTGTGGATTGCACCGCGATCCAAAAAATCAGCGCATAGGCCGCCAGACGCAGCACAAAATGGCCGCCCGCGGTTGGGGCCGCAGAAATATACCCGTGTTCCGCCGCAAAATCCTGCCAAGCTGGATGGTGCATCGTGCGGTTGAAAAACCAGTTGGATGGAATTGAATGGCAAACATCTGCTGACAGAGATGCCATTCAAAACGATCTTGAGATATTGGGCCAGCTATAAAGATACTGGCACGATCGCGTATTCGCAGCGGTTTTGCGGCGTATGAATTAATTTGTAACCCGCGCCGAATAAAAAGATTTGTTCCAGGTATTGGTTGCTTTGCTTGGGCTGACATCTGGCTCGGTGTCAAACACAAGCTGAGCGCAGCGCTTTTCATCGCGATCCAGGTCTTTCAGGATGTAGCGAATAAACGCCGCCCGCGTGCTTTGGCCTTTTTTGTCGTCTTTTGCAAAGTCTTCCAATTCGTCTTGGATGTCCTCGATGACATCTTCACAAAACGCATCATCGCGGTTTTTGTTTTTCTTTCCGCTGTCCCGTTTTAGGTCGTCGTCATTGGCCGCGCCAAGCAGTAGCTGCACGCCATTGCAGGCCAACGCACGGTCGCCAATTTCGTCGCGAATTTCCCGCAAATCCCGGTTCGAGATTTTGCCATTGCGGCTGTAATCTTCCAGCTCGTCTTTCACCGTGTCGAATGCATCGCGGCAAAAGCGGCTTTCAGCTGCAACCGGGCTTGCAAGCGCCAGACATGCGGCCGAGCTGATAAAGAACGATCTGTGCATCGAATCCTCCTTTTTCATACGTGGCCGATGGCAGCAGTATCTAGGATCTTGGGCTGTTTTCCCAGTCTCAAACTGTCTTGGTTTGGTCTAGTTTTCATACCTATTCAGTAGGGCATATTCGCTTTGGCGAAGTGCTTTTGCGCGAAAGAGAACGGCTTGCGCTTTGGCTCAATCTTCCCGGTTTTCTTGTCTTTTGGGCCGTCGGTGATTCGGGCCTTTGTAGTTTGCTGGTTTTGCGCCGGTCATTTTTTGGGCTTGGTGCCGTTTTGGGTGGGCTTAATTTGCGTGGCAAACTGCGGATTTGATAC
>RGAJ01000502.1 GCA_009920225.1 Paracoccaceae bacterium | reverse complement strand
GCCAAAATTGAACGGCCTGCAACCCTAATGATCTATACGTTATTGGTGGGGGCGGTTGGGTTTACGGTTTTGGCAATCGACGATTTGATGACCTATTCGCCGACGCTGCGGCAATGGGCGATGATGGTTGGGTTGGGCATAACGGCAACGGGCGGGCACTTTTTGATAACTCTGTCATATCGTGAAGCCCCCGCATCGCTTTTGGCGCCGGTGAATTATGTGCATATCCTGTTTTCTGCTCTTGCGGCTTGGATTGTTTTTGATCATGCCCCAGATATGTTAACCGGTGTCGGCATGATGTGCATCGCCATCGCCGGCGCAGGGATTGCGGTGTATTCGCATTTTGCGAAACCTGCACCAAGGTAAGGTCGTCATTCCCCTTTCATTTTGAACGACCCTACTTATATTGGATGCACAACGTAGGGGACAAACATGAAAACTGAACTGGAAATTGACGGACGCCAGTATAGCGTCGACGTTGAACAAGACATGCCATTGTTGTGGGTGTTGCGGGATGAATTGAAAATCAAAGGTGTCAAATATGGCTGTGGGATCGCCGCCTGTGGCGCCTGTACCGTCCACATAGACGGTGTTGCGGTTAGATCCTGTCAGGTCGCGGTCGGGGATGTTGACGGGGCCGTCACAACGATCGAAGGATTAGGACAACCAGATGCGCTGCATGCGGTGCAATCGGCATGGATCGAACATCAGGTGGTACAATGCGGATATTGCCAATCTGGTCAAATCATGCAGGCGGCCGACCTTTTGTCGACAACGCCCAATCCAACAGACGAAGAGATTGACGATGCAATGTCCGGCAATCTTTGTCGCTGTGGAACCTATCCCCGTATCCGCGCCGCGGTAAAAACCGCCGCCATCAAAATGCAGGGGGCCTAAACATGTCTCGTCTTGGTAAAATAGCACGTCGTACGTTTTTGATTGGATCTGCCGCCGTTGTTGGGGGTGTTGCCTTTGGTTATTACATGTACAAACGTCCTGTGCAGAACCCATTGTTGGACGATCTTGCCGATGGCCAAGCGGCCTTGACGCCTTATGTCAAGATTGACGCCGACGGTATCACATTGATCACGCCCCGTATCGATATGGGGCAGGGCGCCTTTTCCGTCCAAGCCGCCCTTTTGGCCGAAGAGCTGGACGTTGAATTCGACCAAATCCGCATCGATCCAGGTGTGCCACATGCGGCCTATTATAACACCGCTGTGTCAGAAGAAGCGGTACCGTTTTTTCCAACCGACACAGGGATGGTTGCCGAAACATCACGCGGTAT
>RGAJ01000501.1 GCA_009920225.1 Paracoccaceae bacterium | reverse complement strand
GTATTGGGCGCTGGTCTTCTCCAATTTGAAATATTTAATCTTATTCCTTCTACTTTAAGTTTGGGATCAGGTCGACATAAATGACGTGCGCCAGAAATCCATCGAATTGACCGAACAGTTCATCACTGGGGTTGAGACCGCCTGCCCGATGTTAACGCTTGCCTCTCCGCGCGATGCAGATCATCGCGGATCCCAGGTGAGCTTTCGCTTTGAACATGGGAATGCCGCGATGCAGGCCTGTATCGCAGCGGGCGTCGTGGGTGATTTCCGCGCGCCTGATATTATGCGATTTGGGTTTACCCCGCTTTTCATCGATGCCCGCGACGTGACCGAGGCCATTGATCGGATTGCAACAGTGATGCGCGAAGAACGGTGGAAAGATCCCGCCTTTCAAACCCGCGCGGCGGTCACATAATACAGATTGAACGCGTGCGAGAAATTGGCTAGGCTTTTTACATGACACGCCAAACTGTTTACGTCAAAAACCGTATTGTCACCCGTCCGCAGGGATGGGTGTCTATTTGGCGTAAACTGGCGATGATTGGGGCAAAAAATACCTGACAAACGATCTTTTCGTTCGTTTCAACATCACTGACACAGGTATGACAATGACCCAGTTTAATCCCGCCCACGATGGGGCACATACATCGTTTGCCACGGAAATGTCCTATGGCAGTTATCTGCATCTTGACCAAATTCTGACGGCCCAACATCCCAATAGCACCGCGCATGATGAAATGCTGTTCATCATCCAACATCAAACCGCCGAACTTTGGATGCGATTGGTCATCCATGAACTAAATTCCACCCGCGAGGCCTTGCAAACCCATCACTTTGAGCCCGCCTTCAAAATGCTGACGCGGGTTGCGCGGATATTTGAACAATTGAACAACGCATGGGACGTGCTGCGCACCATGACGCCCAGCGACTACACCCATTTTCGCGACCATTTGGGCAAATCATCGGGTTTTCAATCTGCGCAATATCGGCAGATTGAATTCATATTGGGCAATCGAAACACCCATATGTTGGCCCCTCATTCCCATGATGCAGCTGTCCTTGAAACGCTAAGGGCGGAATTGGAACGCCCCAGCTTGTATGACGTTGCCTTGGATTTGTTGCGCAAAACTGTGCCCGAGGAAACATCATCAAAAGACGCGTGGATCGCGGTCTATCGCGCGCCACAGGACCATTGGGCGCTCTATCAACTGGCCGAGAAATTGGTAGATCTTGAGGATTACTTGCGCAGATGGCGGTTTAACCACGTCACCACCGTATCACGGGTGATT
>RGAJ01000051.1 GCA_009920225.1 Paracoccaceae bacterium | reverse complement strand
CTGCTGTCCTGACTTCCAAGCTATTGCGATGGGAGAGTCCTTGTGGCAGACGATACCGAGGTAGTCGGTTAGGATTATTTCTCCATCATGACCAGCCTCTTTTTCTGATGAGATGATCCCAATGTCTGCTTCATCGAGTTGGATTCGTCGAATGACTGATGCTGTGTCAACGTCGCTAATTTCAAGCCTGACATCGGGTCTATACTTGCGAAAAGATGCAACTACATTTGGCAACAGAGTAATGGTGGCGGACGGCACTGCAGCGATCCTTATACATCCCGCGGTAGACATCGAATGACGACGGATCGCTTCGATGCTTCGTGCGAAGGCGTCGTTCGCCCTTCGGCTTTCTTCTAGGACTAGTGCCCCGAGGGGTGTGAGTTTGTTCTTTCTATCGGTTTCAAACAGACGATCACCAATATCTTCCTCGAGTTGCGATAGCATCATTGAAATTGCAGACGGCGTTCGCCCTAGCTTTGCTGCGGCTAAAGAGAGTGATCCTTGTTCCGCGGCGGTTTGAAAGACGCGTAGCATTTCCAACTTCAGTGCCATTCAGTTTTCCTTAAAAAATATTAAAAATTTCAAGATTGATTGAAATCAATCATGCTGCTAGCACGTTTGCAAGTCAAAATTCAGGATTACCATTGGGATGAATACACACCTTTACATTAACGGCCAGTGGCAATCTGGTATAAGTGAGATTGAAAACCGAAATCCGTCTGATCTTTCCGACATAATCGGAAACTACGCTCAAGCAAGCGCTGATCAGTTACAATCAGCGTTAGATGCGGCACGGGCAGCGCAACCTGTTTGGTGGGCTGCAGGCATACAGAAGCGTCACGACGTGATGATGGCGATTGGGACTGAGCTCATGGCTCGAGCTCAAGAGATTGGCGAAATGGTTGCTCGCGAAGAGGGTAAACCACTCGCTGAGGGTAAAGGTGAGGTGTACCGTGCTGGGCAGTTTTTTACCTATTTCGCGGCAGAAGTTCTTCGTAATCAGGGTGATCTTGCGGAAAGCACTCGTCTAGGGGTCGAAATTGATGTGCGCCGTGAACCGGTTGGTGTCGTTGCGGTCGTTAGTCCTTGGAATTTCCCAGTCGCGACACCGGCGTGGAAAATTGCGCCAGCACTGGCCTTTGGTAATGCTGTCGTTTGGAAGCCTGCAAATCTAACCCCTGCGAGTGCGATCTTCCTCGCGGAAATTATTGGAAAGCAAGACATCCCTGCTGGTTTGTTCAACCTTGTAATGGGGGCTGGTCGCGAGATTGGTCAGACGCTTGTGGAAAGTCCAAAAGTTGATGCGATCAGCTTTACTGGGTCTGTTCCTGTCGGCCGTGGTATCGCTGCGGCGGCAGTTGTCAATATGACTAAGGTCCAGATGGAAATGGGATCGAAAAACCCAATGATCATCATGGAAGACTGTGATCTTGATTTGGCTGTTCTACATGCCTCAGGTGCTGCATTTGGTGGGACTGGTCAAAAATGCACCGCTGCGAGCCGACTGATTGTACACGAAAAGATCCACGACGCTTTTGTTGAAAAACTCGTCGATGCAGCGCGAGCCTACAAAGTGGGCAATGCTCTGGCAGAAGGGACACAGATTGGTCCGGTGGTCAGCGAAGGTCAGCTTAAGCAGAACCTCGATTATATCGCGCTAGGTCAGGCCGAAGGTGCAGAGCTTTTGTGTGGTGGACAAAGATTGGAGCGCGACACCGAGGGCTACTACATGGCGCCAGCTGTATTTGCAGGAACGCGCAATGATATGCGGATCAACCGTGAAGAAATGTTCGCTCCGATCACCTGTGTTATCAAAGCTGGCGGATATTCCGAGGCTCTCGATATTGCCAATGAAAGCGAATTTGGTCTGACAGCGGGGATCATGACCACGAGCCTCGCTCGCGCCAATCACTTCCGCGCCAACATGCGTGCAGGGTGTGTCATGGTAAACCTGCCCACGGCTGGAACCGATTATCACGTCCCGTTTGGCGGTCGTGGCGCATCAAGCTTTGGCTCGCGTGAGCAGGGCCGCTATGCTGCAGAGTTTTATACCACCGTGAAGACCGCTTATGTTGCAGCGGGAGAGCCTGCATGAAACGCGCGCCTCTGATCGATGGCCTTCAGTATGCTAACTGGTCCGAGAAGATCTTTCGGCAGTTGCGTGAAGGCAATGTAGATGCTGTCCATGTAACCGTCACTTATCACGAAACCTTTCGTGAGACGGTTTTTCAAATTGAAAAGTGGAACCGGTGGTTCGAACTTTATCCAGACCTTATCTTTCAGGGACGCACAGCAGCAGACATCGAGAAGGCCCAGAAAGAAGGTCGTACAGCGATCTTCTTTGGCTCGCAGAACCCTTCCTGCATGGAAGACGATATTGGTTTGATCGAAATCCTGCACACGCTCGGAATGCGGTTTATGCAGTTGACCTATAACAACCAGTCGCTCCTCGCGACAGGGTGCTACGAGACCGAAGACATGGGTCTGACCCGCATGGGCTGCGAAGTGGTCGCTGAGATGAACCGCGTCGGCATGGTCGTAGATATGAGCCATTCAGGTGAGCGTTCCACGCTCCATGCCATTGAATATTCGTCCCGACCGATCGCGATCACTCACGCTAACCCTTACGATTGGCATCCTGCGCTGCGGAATAAGTCAGATACTGTTCTGAAGGCTCTGGGTGAAACGGAAGGGATGCTCGGTTTTTCTGTCTATCCACACCATTTGCGCGACGGATCGAAATGCACGCTGCAGAGCTTCTGCGACATGATCGTTCGGACCGCTGATGTGATTGGGCACGGAAATATCGGGATCGGAACGGACCTTTGTCAGGACCAGCCCGATAGTATCGTTGAATGGATGCGTGTTGGGCGTTGGACAAAGTCAATTGACTACGGCGAAGGGAGTGCATCCAATCCTGGGTTCCCGCCAATGCCAGAATGGTTCAAAGACAATCGTGATTTCGGGATAATTGAAGCCGGTTTGCGTGCCGCTGGCATGGACCAAGCGGGCGTTGACGGTGTCATGGGGAGCAACTGGCTCCGGTTTTTTGAAAAGAGTTTCGGACCCGCCGCGGGTGGATCGGAAAGCGTCGCACGGGCTGCGGAATAGGCTCACATCAAAAATAGAAACTGTCGTTCAGGGGAGGAACCTTTAGATGAGCGATACGACACAAACTGGTGCCAAAGGCACTGGCCTAGGCAAGGTGGATAAACCCCTTTTTGCCATTACGGGCGGATTTATCCTTCTTTTCTGTGCTTGGGCACTTTTTGACCTCGATGGCCTGTCGGCCATGGTCGATGCGGGCTTTAACTGGTCTGCAAAATACTTTGGATTGTATTGGCAGCTGTTGCTGCTCGCGACTTTCCTTATTGGATTGGTCATTTGTGCCCTACCGGGTGGGCGCGCGATCCTTGGTAATCTAGAAAAGCCTGAGTTTACGAATTTCCAGTGGGGTTCGATGATCATGTGTACGCTGCTTGCGGGCGGCGGTGTTTTCTGGGCGGCTGGTGAGCCGATAGCGCACTATCTTTGGACGCCTCCCGTCTTCGGTGATCTAAGTACGGACGAAGCCGCACGTACCAACGCTGCTTTAGCGCAGGCTTATTTACATTGGGGATTCCTTGCTTGGGCTATCCTTGGTGCGCTGACTACCATCATGATGATGCACTATCACCATGACAAAGGCCTGCCGCTCGCGCCGCGCACTCTGCTGTACCCTGTTTTCAAAGATAAAGCGATCAATGGTCCAATCGGCCTCATTGCTGACGCCTCCTGTATAATCGCGGTTGTTGCAGGCACAGTTGGTCCGATCGGGTTTCTGGGTCTCCAGATGTCGTATGGCTTAAATTCGCTGTTCGGTATTCCAGACACGTTTGCGACCCAAGCTATAATGATTCTTGGTTTGGCGGGCATTTACACAGTCTCTGCCATCTCGGGTCTGAACAAAGGCATTCAGTTACTTTCCAAGTTTAACGTCATTTTGGCGTTCGCCTTGATGGCCTTCATGCTTGTCTTTGGTCCGACATCATCAATTCTGGCAGGCTTTGCGGGCGGGATGGGAACGTATCTGACCAACTTCTTCGATATGGCTATGTTCCGCGGCGATACGGGCCTCTTTGGTGAGCCGGGTTGGTTGGGCTGGTGGACCGTATTTTTCTGGGGTTGGTTCCTTGGCTACGGACCGTTGATGGCGATCTTTATCGCAAAAATCAGCCGCGGCCGCTCAATCCGTTCGATCATCATTCTTTTGGCAATCATCGCGCCCATCATCACGAACTTCTGGTTCACGATCATTGGTGGAAGCGGCATTGCGCTAGAACAGGCAAACCCAGGTGTGATTTCTGGCCCGTTCGAAGGCTTTAACTTGCCTGCTGGCTTGCTTGCGATTACTCAAGCGATGCCGATGGGCTTCATTCTATCGTTGTTGTTCCTTGTATTGACGATGATTTTTGTCGCAACCACATCGGACTCGATGAGCTTTGTTATCGCAGCCTCTATGTCTAATGAGAACCCTTCAGCTGCACTCCGCGCGTTTTGGGGGATGGCTATGGCTGTGATGGCTCTGATCTTGATTGGGACAGGCGGTGGCGGAGTTGGTAAGCTCCAGAGCTTTATCGTCGTGACTGCGGTTCCCGTGTCTTTGGTATTGCTGCCTTCTCTATGGGACGCATTGCGCATCACCTTGGCCCTCGGCCGTAAGTAAATACACCATCGGGGGTGGCGGTGCCTTACTATCTCCTCTGCCCCTAATCCCTTTTTTCGACTAGGATCAAGTAATGGTACGCGCGACCGAACATCCTCCTATCACGTCGGCAGAATTCTACCGGAGCCCAGATCAGGTCATGCGGTTGTCTCGCATGGGGAGCGCGCACCCGATGCGACTTTCGTTCCTGCGTATTCTAATGCGCCGCGTCGAGTCTGAAGGTTGGACGTTTGATAGGCTAGTTTGGGATATAGATGCCAACGGTGTTGGGCGAGCTGTCTATTGTGCCCGCGGTCCCGTGCGCACCTATTCATTGGTGGCATTTTCCCATGATCTGCCCCCTGAAATGCGTTCTGATCGCGTTATCGCTAGCGCTTGGGATGCGACGTTTACGCTATTTGATGGCGTGCCGACTGCCGAAGATCTTGATCGCTTGCAATCCAACGTGCCTTATCAAGAAGCGGGTCGCATTACTGATCGCGAACTGTCATTGAGCCGTGCAAATCGCTCGGTTCGTCTTTTTGAACATGTAGTAGATTCGCTGGCAGAAGGCGCTCAGCCAGACGCGGAAGAAATCGACGCTGTTGGATACTTGATGCGGACAACTGCGGTATATGGTTCGGGAAAGTTCGGTGCCGCAGATCGTGCCGCAATAGCAAAGCGACCTGAACTTTCAGCGCCCTTTCAAGCAGAGATGCTCTCGGTATGGCTCATACGTTGGTTCACGATTGATATCGTCAATCACCTAGCACGGTGCAAAGGTGGAGAACGTGCGGTTGCACTCAATATCAGTCTTTGTCGCAGGTTAGGTGTCGGGAACTCAACAGGGCTTGGCATGGCGCCGTTTTTGGTGCGCCACCCGATCTTAATCAACAATTGGGTGTACGCACGTGAAGAGGCTCTTGCTCGGGTACGATCACTAAAGGCTTTTACAGAGCAGGCAAAATCTGCTCTTCTCATCGCGCTTGATGCTGCAATTGAAAATGCTGATACGTGGAAATCTGCGCATCCGATTCAAGTAACCAAATTAGGTGCCCTGCGCCGGGACCTTGCCCTCATTAAGACCCATCTCGCCAAATGGCTCGGGGGAATCCACCCTTGGAATGAACTATGGCTTTGGGCAGAAAATAACCTGAGCGAAGAGGGGCAAGAAGCGCTGGTCTCGATCATGCTAGAACCCCATGGTGATCTTATTGATGGCCTCTCTGACTGTATGAGTGCGGATGAACGCGCACATTTCCGGATTAATGGGGCAGCATTAATCCAATCTCATATGGACATCTTGGAAAAGCACTACGCATGGGCGCTGGAGATGGATTTTGATCAAGAAGATCAAGCAGCGCAATTCTGGTATGTCTCTGAGGAGAAACTCGAACCGCGTCTCGGAGAACGCTTTGTGGAAGAGGGTGCTGACCTTGAACAGCCACTCTGCGTCGCGCGTTTAGCTAAATCGCTTTATACTGCGTTAGAGGCTTGGCCGCCTTCCACACGAGTAGCGGAATTTCTGTTGGTGCATCCTGAACACCGACTGATGGTGCGGCGCACCCAACAAGCCTCCAATCATCCCTATGCCGAAGTGAGGGGCAACCTCATTGCCCGAGATATGCTACCGATTGACCTAATGCGATGCAAATTGGCGTTCTTCGGTGCTACACATTTTGATCCGCGATCTGATAAATGGGTTCGGATCAGCCTGTTCAGTGGCGCACCATTTCCGTTTGAAGTAAATACGAGGGTACGGAATGAACATGGTTGAAGCAGCTGAATTCATGTCGGAATCCGAAAGTACATCGGTTAGAATTAGATTG
Organism: Paracoccaceae bacterium; assembly: GCA_009920225.1. Taxonomy (GTDB): domain Bacteria; phylum Pseudomonadota; class Alphaproteobacteria; order Rhodobacterales; family Rhodobacteraceae; genus CAJXSD01. The sequence continues at coordinate 2,787 of RGAJ01000051.1, read as the reverse complement.
AGCTGCACAGAGACGGAAACGCTGTGTTACAAGGCTACACGTGGTGCTGGCTTTAGCTGGGGCTTAGCAGAAGAAGCAGCTAACGCAGTGGGTTGGCTATGTTTAAATGGCATAGACGGCACCGCGGTCCTTTTAGCTGCGATTGTTGCCCCAACCTTCGCTGTTCCGGAGGTTTCTAACGAGGTTTGGGTAAACGTCGACGGAAAACCGCTTTGTCCTCTGACCACTGGTGCAGCTATTATAGATTTTGCATCCTCCGTTTTCGGAAGAAAGGATTTCCGTATGCAGATAGGTCCGGTTCGGCAACCGGCTTTGCTGCTGCCATTCCTTGCGCAATGTTCCGAGGCGATTGGTGGTTCCTTTGTAGTCGAGTGGGATGAGCGAAAACTGCATGTGGGCAACGGCATCTCGACTGATGTAGAGACCTTGTCCACTTTCATTTCCGCATCGGTTGCAACGATTGTTCTCCACCGGTCAGAACATGTGATCAAGCCTGTTAGTAGAACAAAATTTGCTCTCGCATCTCCATATACAATAGCCGCGCTCGATGCTTTGGCAATGCGCACAACTGTTCCAGCTACCGAACAATCTCGTAAAAGCGGTGCCGGCGCAGGGACCTCTGACAACGACTAAAGGAAGATCGATGACCCTCTCGCGACTTAATCCAGGCCCTAGAATGAGTGAAGCCGTTACCATAGGCGACGCCGTCTTTTTGGCTGGTCAAATTCCAATCACCTTGACCGGCGATATCACGGTACAGACCCAGGAAGTATTGGCTGAAATGGATGCTGTCATGGTAGAGCTAGGTGGGTCTAAAGCAGATATTGCTTCGGTTCAGGTTTGGTTGGCAGATATGGCTGATTTCCAAGGTATGAACGCCGTTTGGGATGAATGGGTTGATAAAAGTAATCCGCCGGCTAGAGCAACCTGCGGTGTTGCATTGGCTCGCCCTGGCATGAGGGTTGAAATGGTGGCCGTTGCGCGCAACCCTAAAGCCTAATCATGATGAAGTCCGATGGGCGTAATCCAAAAAAGCTCCTTGCTTGTTAATCGGTTGTTAACTTAGCACAGCTGCTTTCGCATATTACCTTTGCTAGCCAAAAGCTTGTAAAATGTAGCTTGGTTTTCCAAGACAGGCGGTTAACAGGGTGTCGATATGGACACTATCTTTGGCGCTGCTCACCAAAACTAGCCTTCGATATCGTTCCAGAGTTGATGGTTACACAGAGTTGCGCATTGCCATTTTAAAATGAGGCAAAGAGTACTGCAGTTATCGATATCCCACGATCACTGTGCTATTAAGCATGGAAGGTTGAAAAAATAACTGAAGGGGACGGCCCAGCCCCCTTAGGGGCTGAGCCTGTGTAGTGCATGGAACACCCTACGCTAACCTCTTCCGCTCCACATAGACCCTCAACCAAGCCCAGTAGTGGGCCTGATTGCGGAAGCCTTGGGCTTGAGCGGCTAGGTCCATTGCAATGTGGGCGGGGATACCCCCGTGTATAGCGTCAGGACCTTTGGGACATATTTGTTGAATTGATTGAGGAGGATTTCTGGTTCATCGTAACCTTCATGGAGTGAAGATGAGCAATAAATCCGTTAGCAGCAAAGAAGCTGCAGATAAGTTGGTTAAAAACATCCGCCGCAAGACCGCGCGGAAGTATTCAGCTGAGGAAAAAATCCGCATTGTTTTGGCGGGACTTCGTGGCGAAGAAAGCATTGCAGCGCTGTGCCGTCGCGAGAGCATGGCAGAAAGCCTGTACTACAAGTGGTCGAAGGAATTTCTTGAGGCTGGCAAGCGACAGCTTTCTGGCGACACGGCGCGTCAGGCTACGGCCCCTGAAGTCAAAGATTTGCGCTCCGAAGCTTCAGCGCTAAAGGAATGCGTGGCCGACCTGACCTTAGAAAACCGCCTGCTCAAAAAAAGCATAATCGGGGATGGGGAGTTCGAGGAATGAGATACCCTGCATCTGAAAAGCTTGAGATCATTCGCACGGTCGAAGGATCACATCTGCCGACAAAGCAAACCCTGGACATGCTGGGCATTGCGCGCACGACTTTCTATCGCTGGTATGATTTATATCTTGAGAGTGGCCTTGATGGGCTTTCTGATATACCTTCACGGCCTGGCTCTGTTTGGAACCGTATCCCCGATACGCGCCGTGACGATCTGATCGAGTTTGCCTTGGAACACGAAGCCCTCAGCACACGCGAGCTGGCGGTCAAATACACCGATGAGAAGCGGTATTTTGTATCTGAATCATCTGCTTATCGCATTTTGAAGGAAGCGGATCTGATTACGGCACCCGATTATGTGGTGATTAAAGCCGCGAATGAGTTCAAAGACAAAACGACGGCTATCAACCAAATGTGGCAAACGGATTTTACCTACTTCAAAATCATTGGTTGGGGTTGGTATTATCTGTCCACGATCCTAGACGATTACAGCCGCTATATCATCTCATGGAAACTGTGCACGACGATGCGCGCGAAAGATGTGACGGATACCATCGAGTTGGCGTTAGCGGCGTCTGGCTGTGGCAGGGCCGTTGTTCGACACAAGCCTCGTCTGCTCAGCGATAACGGATCATGCTATATCTCTGGTGATCTGGCTGATTGGTTGGAAGAAAACAAAATGGACCATGTGCGCGGTGCGCCGTTCCATCCCCAAACTCAGGGTAAAATCGAGCGATGGCACCAAACCATGAAAAACCGCGTCCTTTTGGAAAACTATTATCTGCCCGGCGACCTTGAACAGCAGATCAAGGCATTCGTCGAGTATTACAA
>RGAJ01000006.1 GCA_009920225.1 Paracoccaceae bacterium | reverse complement strand
TGGGCATATTACGCGGCTGCCTGGCGGCGTTGCTTATAATATTGCACAAGAATTAGTACGATTGCATTTACGCCCGACATTGTTGACATCGGTCGGCAATGACGTTGCGGGTCGGGATTTGATCGCCCATTGTGCGGCGATGGGTATGATCACCGATCACATCCACATCTCGGATCACTTCAAAACCGATACCTATATGGCGATCGAGGCATCAAACGGATTGGTTGCCGCCATCGCCGATGCCCATTCATTGGAACAGGTGGGGGATGCCATCCTTGCCCCAATGTCTGATGGATCATTGGGGTCAGAAACAGCACCCTTTCGCGGGATCGCCATCGTTGATGGAAACCTTACGAGTGAGCTGTTAACACAGGTCGCCCACAGCCCGCTTTTTGCGAAGTCTGATCTGCGGATCGTTCCCGCATCGCCTGGCAAGGCGCATCGCCTGTCTGCCTTTTTCGGGGTGCGCGGCGTGACATTTTATGTCAACCGAATTGAAGCGGAAATTCTATGCGGCGCAAAATTTGCCACATCGGCCGAGGCTGCTGTCGCGCTGGTCGAAAAAGGTGCCGCGCGAGCAATTGTGACCGATGGCGATGCCCCAGCAAGTGATGCAACACAAGACAAAGATGTGATCAGCGCAAACGTGCCAAAGGTCGACCACGTCAAACGGGTGACCGGTGCGGGCGATACTTTGGTCGCGGCACATATTCAGGCCGAAATTACAGGTGACACGCGCTTTGACGCGCTCACCCATGCTGTGACCGCGGCAAGCCGCTATGTCGCGGGACAAGAGGATTTAGATGTTTAAACTTGATATCACACCCGAGGTACAATCCGCCCTTGATGAAAACCGACCCGTTGTCGCATTGGAAAGCACGATCATCACCCACGGGATGCCATGGCCGCAAAACTATGACATGGCCGTTTCTGTTGAACAGGTCATCCGCGACGCGGGTGCCGTGCCTGCAACAATCGCAGTGTTGAAGGGCCAGATCAAAATCGGGTTGGCGGATGCCGATCTGCGCGATCTGGCGCAAACCCCCGATGCGCGCAAACTGTCACGTGCGGATTTGGCAATCTGCATGGTACAAGGCGCAACCGGCGCAACCACAGTCGCGGCGACTATGATCTTGGCCCATTTGGCCGGCATCAAAACATTTGCAACCGGTGGCATTGGTGGCGTTCATCGCGGTGCTGAACACAGCTTTGATATCTCGGCCGATTTGCAAGAATTGGCACAAACCCCTGTGACGGTGGTGGCCGCAGGGGCCAAAGCGATATTGGACATTCCCAAAACGCTCGAGGTTCTTGAAACACTCGGTGTTCCCGTCATCACATACGGCCAATCCGAATTACCCGCGTTTTGGTCGCGCACCAGCGGACTGGTGTCACCATTGCGCATGGACACTGCCAAAGACATCGCACAGGCCCATATAATGCGCGGTGCATTGAACATCCAAGGTGGTCAACTGATCGCAAACCCTGTTCCGCACGCCGATGAAATTCCACAATCGGACATTGATCCGATCATCGCCCAAGCCATTCAAGAGGCCGAAGATCAAAAGATCAGTGCCAAAGCCGTCACCCCATTTTTATTGGGTCGCATATTCGAACTGACCCAAGGGCGATCTTTGAAAACCAATATTTCTTTGGTCCTCAATAATGCGCGGCTTGCCGCCGAAATCGCAAAAGAAATGAGCGATTTGTGAAAATACCTAAAAACCCCCCGCCTGTGCATTGCGCAATCGAAGAATGATTTCTACATTACTGACAAACGGGGCGTAAATCATGGCAAAACCACAAAAACAAGACGCAGCACCAACCGTGCGAAAATCTATTTTCACGAGCCTGCGCAATAGCTTTCTAACCGGCATTGTTGTAATTGCACCCGTCGGGTTGACGGTGTGGCTGCTGTGGACAGTCATGGGATGGATCGACAGCTGGGTGTTGCCCTTTGTCCCAACGCGATATCAACCCGAAGTGTTGATGAGAAATATTTTCGGGCCGGATTTCGACGTTAACATTCGCGGTCTAGGCATTGTTTTCTTTCTATTATTTACGATTTTTGTCGGCTGGCTTGCCAAAGGTTTGATTGGACGATCTTTCATTCGTTGGGGCGAACGCTGGGTGGATCGCATGCCGGTTGTGCGGTCAATTTATTCAGGCGTAAAGCAAATCGCGGAAACAGTTTTTGCACAAACTGACCGCAATTTCGAAAAAGCCTGTATGATCGAATATCCCCGTCGCGGCATTTGGGCCGTTGGGTTTATATCAACGCAAACCAAGGGGGAAATCGCCGCGAAATCGCCCGCTGGCGAAGAGCTGTTGTCTGTCTTCGTTCCCACCACGCCCAACCCAACAAGTGGATTTTTATTGTTCTTTCCAAAATCGGACGTCGTGGAATTGGACATGTCCATTGAAGACGCCGCAAAGCTGGTCATCTCGGCGGGTTTGGTCTATCCTCAAAAAAATCAGATTGAAGCTGATCCAAAATCGGCGAAAGTAGTTGTTAAAGGCAAACCCAATGACGAGAAATTACACTAAGTCAAAATTTCTGGCGGGGGTTGCCCTTGGGATTTCGCTTACCGCGTCAACAGCGTTTGCAGATCTAGGACAAGCACAGGCCGCCCTAGCGTCCAAAGATTTCGCATCCGCAATCAATCTGGCCCAAACATATTACAAGCAAAGCCCCTATGACGCCGCGCTCATCATGGCGCGGTCGTTGATCGAAGTTGGCCAACCTGCATTGGCGGAACGCTATGCGCGTTTTGCCGTTGACATCGTTCCAAATTCATTTGCGGCCCGTATTTTGACTGCCACAGCGCTGCGCCAACAAGGCAAGAATTTTGAATCGGAAATTCAATTTCGCCGTGCCTTGGACGTCGCCGACACAGACGCCGAACGGAAAATGGCACGTCAGTCGATGCGCATCGTGGAAAATACAAAAAAGTGGTCGGGAAATCTAACCTTGGGGATCGCCCCCACGACAAACGTGGGCAAAGTGTCATCGGCCCAGCGTCTGGGCACTGTGTTTGACGATTTTTTGTAAAATTTCTCTCGGGAAGAAAAACCTGAAACCGCGACAGGTGTTTTGTATGGCGCAACGATCATGCGCCATTTTCGAGGCCCTGCAAATGCAAACCTGAATTTTTGATTGGGTCAAGTTCGACGCGAATACAAGTCAACGGAAAACAATTCCACAACAACAACATTTCGCTTTTCCTCGCAAACACCTGCCACGGCATCCGGTCAAAGCTATCTCAGCTATGAACGGGTTTTGACGGATTTTGCAAACAGCCCATATTCACAGCGCACTTCTGTCACCTTCGGACATGTGTTTAGACCCTTTGGAGATCGCCGCGCAAACGGGTCGATTGGGATCGATCAAACAAAATACGTGCGCACCGGCACAGAAGCCCAAAAATATCGCGCGTCTTTATCGCATGATCTTTATGCATCCAGACTGTTTAGCGTTTCCATGTCGGTATCGGGGTCCACGTCAAAATCCGATGCAATTGATTACACGTCTGACCGTGTTGAGGTGGGCGCGCGCGTATCGCTGTCGCCCCCGTCAACGGGATGGCGTTTTGATCTGTCGGTTGAACGTGGTTGGGAAGAATGGCGCGAGAAAAAAGATGTGTTTTTGAAGCGTCGTAAGGACTTGGACCTCACGACTACGCTGTCAGTTCAAAACCAAAATATCAGCTTTTTGGGGCTCACCCCCGCACTCAGCATCACCCAACAAACCCGCGATAGCACCGTGAATTTGTACGATTTAGAAAGCCAGGATTTCTTTATCGGCGTGTCAAACGCGTTCTAGGGATGTGATGGCCCGATTACAGAGCCGTCCAACCACCATCAACGCTGAGCGTGGTTCCCGTGATCTGCGCCGCCGCCACTGAGCACAAGAACACACAAGTACCACCCAATTGTTCAACGGTTGCAAATTCACGCGACGGTTGGCGTTCCAACATCACCTTTTTGATCACGTCGTCACGGGTCATGTTGTATTTGGTCATGGTGTCGGGGATCTGCGCTTCGACCAGCGGGGTCAGAACGTATCCCGGGCAGATCGCATTGCAGGTGATGGGCTGTTCCGCGGTTTCAAGCGCTGTCGTTTTCGTCAGACCGACAATCCCATGTTTTGCTGCGACATAGGCGGATTTAAACGGCGACGCGGTCAATCCATGTGCGGATGAAATGTTCACAATACGCCCCCATCCCGCCGCACGCATCTTTGGAAGGGCGGCAGCGGTTGTATGGAACGCCGAACTTAGGTTGATTGCAATGATCGCATTCCATTTGTCGATGGGGAATTCGTCAATCGGGGCCACATGCTGGATGCCCGCATTATTGACCAAGATATCACAGTGCTCTTGCCCGTCGATCAATGCACGACATTGTTCGGCATTGGACATGTCCGCTTGGACATAGGAAACAGAGACATTAAATTCTGTGGCCAGAGACTGGGCAAGCGCATGGTCTGTATCGGAATTCGTAAACGAATTCAGCACAACATTTGCGCCCGCTTGCGCAAGACCGCGGGCGATTCCCAAACCGATTCCCGATGTTGATCCCGTCACAATTGCGGTTTTGCCAGTAAGCTGCATGACTCATATCCTCTTAAATCCAGATCCCCCATCAAAACATGGCGAATCCCAATAAACATTACACTTTTAACGGTGTACGCCGCATTGCGGCAAATGAAAAGAAGGCAGAAAAAAAGCGCCTGCAAAAGCAGGCGCCAAGTTATTGAGGCAGGTTTCATACAGGCAAGAAACCTATCGAGCAGTGACTACTTTATACTCTTTTCTTACTCGGTCTCCAAGCTAAAAATTGAAAATGTTTTTAGGACAGGCTAATCTGTGACAAGAAAAGAAATTTCAAAACAAAGGATAAGACATGGGGTATGCGGGGAAAATAAAAGTCACGGTCGCAGCAGGAATTTTGGCGGTTATCGGTCTGGCACAGTCCACATCGGCAGAGCCAAGCTACGCTATTTCTATGTATGGCACCCCTGCTCTGCCACCTGATTTTGTGTCCCTACCCTATGCCAATCCCGATGCCCCACAAGGTGGATCTGTCACTTTGGGCGAAGTGGGCGGGTTCGATTCCCTCAACCCTCATATCCTCAAAGGACGCACACCGTGGCAATTGCGATTTTGGGCGAATGAAACCTTGATGGGCCGCAGTTGGGATGAACCCTTTACGCTCTACGGTCTTTTGGCCGAATCGATAGACGTCGGACCGAATCGAGAATGGGTTGAATTCACCCTGCGACCCGAGGCAAAATTTTCCGATGGATCCCCTGTCACCGTCGAAGATGTTCTTTGGTCCTATGAAACCTTGGGGACAGTTGGGCATTATCGATACCGCGGTTTGTGGGAAAAAATTTCCCAAGCAGAACAAACAGGCCCGCGGTCGGTGAAATTCACCTTTAACGAGGACAATCCAGAATTGGCGTTGTTGGCAGGGATGCGCCCGATTTTGAAAAAGGCACAATGGGAAGGCCGCGATTTTACCGAGTCCGGCTTGGACGTTGTTCCAATCAGCTCTGCCCCCTATGTGATTGATCAGGTCGATCCCGGTCGGTCAATCACACTGAAACGCAACCCAGATTACTGGGGCAAAGATTTGGCGTTTCGTCGCGGTACAGACAATTTTGACACGCTGAGCATCGAATATTTTGGTGACGCGACCGTTTTATTCGAAGCCTTCAAAGCAGGCGAAATCGACATGATCCGCGAAGGCAACGCAGAAAAATGGGAGGCCGAATTCAATTTTGAGGCGGTTCAGGATGGTCGGATTGTGAAATCGGTCATTCCACACCAACGCCCAACGGGCATGCGTGGATTGGTGATGAACACGCGGCGGGAATTGTTTGCAGATTGGCGCGTGCGTCAGGCCTTGATCGACGCGTTTAATTTCGAATTCATCAACGACACGCAAAACGGATCACGCCAAGACCGCATAACATCCTATTTTGCCAATTCCCAGTTGGGTATGCGGGACGGCCCCGCAACGGGCACCGTGCTTGAGTTGCTGACGCCATTTGCGGATGCACTACTGCCTGGAACGATCGAAGGATACACCTTTCCCAAAGGTGATGGCAGCGCCCGAAATCGCGCCAATATGCGCAATGCGGCGGATTTATTGACCCAAGCGGGATACACAGTCAGCGATGGCATTTTGAAATCCCCGAATGGGTCGGCCGTCGAATTTGAAATTCTATTGCGCCAAGGTGCCGATGAATACCTGTCGATCGCCGAACTTTATACGGCAGCACTCGATCGCTTGGGGATCAAGACCACCATCACCTTGGTTGATGGCGCGCAATATGCGGAACGCTCGCGCACCCTGGATTTCGATATGATGCCGTTCGCGCGGGATTTGTCGCTCAGCCCTGGCAACGAACAAATCCTGTACTGGTCTTCGGAAAACGCAGACCTAGAAGGCACACGTAATATGATGGGGGTGAAATCAGCCGCCTTGGATGCGATGCTTGACCGCATTATGACGTCTAAGACATTGGAGGAGTTGAATTCAATCACCCGCGCGATGGACAGAATTTTGACCGCAGGTCGTTTTGTTATTCCAATCTATACCGACGGACCAAGCCGCATTGCGCATAAATCAAACCTGAAAAAACCAAGCTATATTCCAATTTATGGCGACCGCATTGGGTATTTCCCTGATGTCTGGTGGCATGAAGAGTAAAGGGTATTTTATGACGAAACTTTTGATGATCGTTGCCGCGCTGGGATTGAGCGCGTGTATTATTTCACCGTCACTGACCGTAAAAGGCACGAACAAGGCTGGCAATGTCAGCGTTGAAACGACGATAAAATAAAATTCATCATGTAAGAGACGTAACCCAAAGAATGGTTGCGTCTTCTTCGCTGATGGAAATGACATTATGCCCCATCGATGCGTCATAATACGCGCTATCGCCGCGGCGCATGTCGATGGGTTCGTAAAATTCGGTATAAAGACGCACGACCCCTGTCAAAACGTATAAAAATTCTTCACCGTCGTGACGCACCCATCCATCGAATTCTTCGATTTTGCGGGCGCGTACCCGCGCACGATAGGGCAGCATTTGCTTTTTCGTCAGGCTTTCTGCCAACAACTCATGTTCATAGGTTGTTGTCGCGTGCGCGGCACCCTGCCCGCTGATCGTGACGGCCATGCGGCCATTGATCTGCCCATTGATTGGCGGCGTGAACAATTGCGGCACCGAAATATCCAACCCAACCGCCAGCTTTTTCAACGCATCATAGGTTGGGGACATCTGACCGTTTTCAATCTTTGACAAGGTTGATCGCGCAAGACCTGCTTGTTGTGCGGCCTGCTCTAACGTCCATTTGCGTGCCTTGCGCAATTCGCGCACACGCGTTCCCAAATCCAGCGGTTCGGCCATTTCGTCCGTTCCGTTTTCTCGGGCAATTCGGATCAAAGATTTTGGGTCTGATTTTGTCATGCGGCGTCTATACGCCGTGTCTGCGGCTCTTGCAACTCAAACCCAATGGGCATAGGTCTTGGAAATCATGAATACTGAATTCATCCCATGCCCCGCACCGTTTAACATGGCCGCACATGTGTTGGCCCATGCGGATCGGCTTGGCGACAAGGTGGCGCTTGCGATTGTTTCGAACAAAGGGGCGAAACGGTATCACTATGCGCAGATCAAATCACATGTATTGGCCATCGCGCGCGGGTTCCAGAACATGGGATTGGTTGCAGGTGATCGCGTCTTGATGCGTTTGGGCAATTGCGTTGAATTTCCGCTGACCTATCTAGCGGCTTTGGCGGTGGACATGGTGCCCGTTCCGACATCATCGCAACTGACCGCTGATGAGGTACAAAAGATTGTGGATGAGGTGGCACCCTCTGTGATCGTGCGTTCACCAGATGTCGCCTGTCCCGCCACCACCTGCCCCGTCATTGACACCGCCGCATTACAGTCGTTCTACACCAACCCACCTGCAGAGTTTGTTTTTGGCGACCCTGACCGCTTGGGGTATATCGTCTATACCTCGGGAACCTCAGGTCGCCCGCAGGCGGTTATGCATGCACATCGCGCGATTTGGGCGCGTCAAATGATGATCCGTGATTGGTATGATCTGTGTGAAACGGATCGATTGCTGCATGCAGGCGCGTTCAATTGGACATTTACGCTTGGAACCGGCGTCATGGATCCGTGGACAGTGGGAGCCACCGCATTGATCCCTCAGGCAGGAACGGATGCCTCGATCCTGCCTCTGTTACTGAAACGGTTTGATGCCACGATTTTTGCCGCGGCACCCGGTGTCTATCGCAAGGTGTTGCTAGGCTTTCCAAACAATTACAGCCTTCCCAAACTGCGCCACGGTCTGTCGGCGGGTGAAAAATTACCGCCTCGGACCTCGGCGTCATGGGCAGAACGCACAGGAACGCGCGTGTATGAGGCGTTTGGAATGTCGGAATGTTCCACATTTATTTCGGCCAATCCAACTCGCCCTGCCACTACGGATGTTTTGGGGTGGCCACAACGGGGCCGACAGGTCGCCATTGTTGACCCTGATACGGGCCATCCTGTGACCCAAGGGACCGAAGGCGTGATTGCCATTCATAACACCGATACAGGGTTAATGTTGGGCTATTGGAATGCGCCTGATGCGACGGCCGAAAAATTCAAAGGTGATTGGTTCCTAACCGGTGATTTCGGGGTCGAAACACCCGATGGGGCGATTGCCTATTTGGGCCGGCGCGATGATATGATGAACGCAGGCGGCATTCGCGTTTCCCCGATTGAGGTTGAAACCCAACTTCTGCGCCATCCCGACATCACCAGCGTCGCGGTGACCGATATTGAAATCAAATCCGACACCTTTATCATTGTTGCGTTTTACACAGGCTCGCGTGAATTGACCCACGCAGAGATGACAGAATTTTGCAAAGAGGCGTTGGCCCAATATAAACAGCCCCGCGCCTATGTGCGTCTGGACGCGTTGCCCACAAATCCAAATGGAAAAATTTCACGCAAGGCGTTGAAAACATATAAGGACATGCTGAATGGTAAAGCTTGATATTCTCTCTGATCCGATTTGCCCATGGTGTTTTATCGGGAAAACAAATCTTGAGCGCGCGCTTGAGGCCGAAGCGGATCATCCCTTTATCATCGAATGGCACCCGTTTCAGTTAAACCCAGACATGCCCGCAGGCGGGATGGATCGCCGCACCTATTTAGAAAGCAAATTCGGCGGCAAGCAAAAGGCAGTGTCGGCCTATTTGCCAGTGATCGAACACGCGCAAGCCGCAGGGCTAGACATCAATCTGGACGCAATCAAAACCACGCCAAACACGATGGACGCCCACCGTTTGATCCATTGGGCCGGGATCGAGGGAAAACAGACACCCGTTGTTTCCGCACTGTTTCGGGCCTATTTCAAAGACGGTCGCGATATAGGCCAACATGAGGTTTTGGCAGACATCGCAGATGCCGTAGGGATGGATGCCTCAGTCGTTTTGCGTTTGTTGAAAACCGAAGAAGACATGGCCAACATCCGTGAACGCGATACGCATGCCCGTGCGATGGGCGTCAATTCTGTCCCCACCTTTATCGTTGCCTCACAGCATACAGTTCCAGGTGCGCAACCGACCGAGTTGTGGCGCAAGGTGATCGGTGAACTGCGTGAACAAATGGAATAAGGGATGAGCGCGCAGCGCCCCGCTATTTCGGGGATCGAATTTGTGGCGATCATGGCGGTCATGACGGCAACGGCGGCGTTGTCGATTGATGGCATGCTGCCCGCACTGCCCGACATTGGTGCCGCGCTTAGCCCCGATGCCCCGAACAAGGCGCAATTTGTCCTGAGCTTTTTCATTTGGGGGTTGGCTTTAGGCACATTTGTGGCGGGCCCGATATCTGATGCAATGGGACGTAAAATCACAAGCTATCTGGGTCTAGCCCTGTTTTGTCTGGGGTCCATTCTGTCCTATCTTTCGACCAATATCGAATTGATGTTTGCCGCCCGATTTTTGCAAGGCATCGGCGCGGCAGCCCCGCGTATCGTGGCCCAAGCCATCATTCGCGATTTTTATTCTGGTCGTGAAATGGCGCGCTTTACCTCGTTGGTAATGATGATCTTTGCCCTTGTGCCGTCTTTTGCACCGCTTTTGGGGTCATTTGTGATTGCGGGGTTTGGATGGCGCGCTGTGTTCGCAGGTTTTTTCCTGTTCGGGTTGCTCACGCTGATTTGGCTTGCGCTGCGCATCCCTGAATCCCTGCCCAAGGATCGCAGAATGAAATTCACCTTATCCCGCTTAATCAATACATTAAGGGACGTATTTAAGGTAAAAACTGTGCGCATTTCGATTGTTGGATTGGTTGCGTGCTATTCTATTTTATTTGTGACACTCATCTTGGTCCAACCCATTTTTGAACATGTCTTTGATCGCGGTGACACGTTCGTTTTCTGGTTTGCGGCGGCGTCGATTTTTGTTGGGGTTTCAAGCATCTTCAACTCATCACTTGTGATGCGCTTTGGCATGCGGGCATTGACGTTTTATGCGGTGATGATGCTTGTGGCCACAACCGCAATTGTTTTGATCAATGCGCTGATCCATCCGTTTGGTGATGGGTTTGATTTTGTGCTGTTTTACCTGTGGCTCATGTCGATTTTTGTGATGATCGGCTTTAGCATCGGCAATTTGACCGCGCTGGCCATGGAACCGTTGGGCCATATTGCAGGCACCGCCGCCAGCACGGTCAACGCGATCGCCACATTCGGCAGCGTGATCTTTTCCACGATCATCGGGCAACAGTTTGACAAAACGGCGCTTCCCATGATGGTGGGGGTGTTTGGCGCCACTTTGGTTGCTCTGATCTGTGTGTTGGAATTGCGCAAACTTGAACGCGCACCTGCCTAGGTTTTAATTCCCTCGATTGTGCGTTTTCGCATATAGGTCGGCCACAATCCGGCTTGCTGTTTTTTCAAACAAGGCGGGTACAACGGCATGCACCAATGCGGCCCCTGGCGTTCTTTGAACAAACGGTAAAACATGGTCATCCTCCTCATGATGTTGTGGTCATTATAATCGAGGCGGGATGAAAAGATTTCCCATTTTAAACCAATTATGTTAGTTTCTGTGTGACATAATCCGAACAAAAGGTGAATTAATGGGAATTGATTTGATAGATGGCGCAATATTACGAATATTGCAACAAGACTGCACAACCGCGTTAGAGGATATTTCCGAACGCGTGAACCTGTCGCGCAACGCCTGTTGGCGACGCATCAAGATGTTAGAAGACCGTGGATTTATTCGCAAACGTGTCGCCTTGATGGATCCAGAGACATTGGGTTTGGGGCTACAAGTTTTTATCCAAATCAAGACTGCCCAACATTCATCAGACTGGGCCAAAAAATTCGCTCAAATCACACAGTCCATTCCCGAAATCACGGCCGTTCATCGGATGTCAGGCGATTTGGATTATCTGATCCATGCGTGGGTGCGGGATATGAAAGCATATGATCATCTGTACCAACGGCTCACAAAAAACATCAATTTTTCAGATGTCTCCGCGTCTTTTGTGATGGAAGAGATCAAATCAACGACCGAGCTGCCGATATAAAAATGGGCCCCCACGCAATGGGGACCCAGTTTCGCCGTCCAAGCTCTGTCATTGTACCGCTCGGAATTCTCATGCCTGCGGCTTGAACGTCGTTAAGGGGGCAGCGCACCGCCCCCCTTGACCGATTAACTGCACCCGCTTGTTGCGCCGCAGGTGTTGCATTTCATACAAGTGCCGTTGCGCACCAACGTATAGTTTCCGCAATCGCCACACGGGTCGCCTTCGTATCCTTGCATTTTCGCCTTTGTGCGTTCGTCCACGGGGGCAATCGCCTCTGCCACTGCGGCCGTCGTACGTTCGGCAACCATGGCGCCCGCGCTGATCGCAGCCGTCGAGGTTTGCAGATCCAACAATTCTTGCGGAAGACGTTTGCGCAAATACCCTGTCGAACTGACAGAGCGTAACATGGCAAGGGATTTGTTTGCCCTGTCTTCGCTGACGTCGGTGTGGTTCGATGCGCGTTCTTCTTCGCCACGCCCCAAATCGTCGAAACTTGCACCTTCTGGTTTGACATGGGCCAAATCGGTGCGATCCAAATAACTAACCGCCAATTCGCGGAAAATATAATCAAGGATCGAGGTCGCGTTTTTGATGCTGTCATTGCCCTGCACCATCCCCGAGGGTTCGAATTTGGTAAAGGTAAAGGCATCCACAAATTCTTCGAGCGGCACGCCATATTGCAAGCCAACCGACACCGCGATGGCAAAGTTGTTCATCATGGCACGAAAGCCTGCGCCCTCTTTATGCATATCGATAAAGATTTCGCCCAAAGACCCATCGGAATATTCACCAGTGCGCAGATACACCTTGTGCCCACCAACAACGGCCTTTTGCGTATATCCTTTGCGGCGCTCTGGCATTTTTTCGCGATGCGATTTGATCACCTCTTTGACGATCACCTTCTCGATGATCTTTTCGGCAATCACAGCTGCCTTTTGCGGTGGCGTTCCCGTTTCAAGGATTTCGGCAGCATCCTCATCATCTTCGATCAACGCAGCGGCCAAGGGTTGCGACAGCTTTGATCCATCACGATAAAGCGCGTTCGCCTTTACCCCCAAAGCCCATGAGCGTTCATATGCCTTTTGGCAATCTTCGATCGTCGCGGAATTTGCCATGTTGATGGTTTTGGAAATCGCCCCTGATATGAAGGATTGTGCCGCGGCCATCATGTCAATGTGGCTGTTGACGGAAAGATAACGTTTTCCTTTTTTACCGCACGGGTTTGCACAGTCAAAAATCGACAGATGTTCGGGCTTGAGATGCGGCGCGCCTTCCAAGGTCATCGTGCCACAGACATGATCATTCGCGGCATCAATTTCGGCCCGAGAATATCCGAGATGACGCAACAAATCAAAGCTTGCGTCATTCAACTTGGCCGCAGGGATCCCCAACACATCGGTGCAGAATTCGGTTCCAAGGGTCCATTGATTGAACACAAAACGAATATCAAACGCTTGCGCCAAAGCGCCCTCGACCTTGGCGATTTCGGTTGGGCCAAATCCATTTCCGATCAAACTGGTTGGATTGATCGCAGGCGCATTCCCCAATGACGCATGCCCCACCGCATAAGAAATGATTTCTTCGATCTGCGCGGTGGAATACCCAAGGTTTTCCAACGCAGCAGGAACCGAGCGGTTGATAATTTTGAAATATCCGCCGCCCGCAAGCTTTTTGAATTTAACCAGCGCAAAGTCGGGTTCAATCCCTGTTGTGTCACAATCCATCACCAAACCAATTGTACCCGTGGGTGCAATGACCGACACTTGCGCATTGCGGTAGCCATGCATTTCCCCCAATGCCAAGGCATCATCCCACGCCTTTTGCGCCAACGCGACCAAGGATTTATCCGCGCAGCCCGCCACATCCAACGGCACAGGCTGCACCGATAGGTTTTCATACCCATTGGCCTGCCCATAGGCCGCACGACGGTGATTGCGAATAACCCGAAGCATATGTTGTGCGTTCTTTTCATATCCCGGGAATGCGCCCAATTCCCCCGCAATTTCCGCCGAGGTTGCATAGGACACGCCTGTCAGGATCGCGGTCAGTGCCGCACACAAGGCGCGGCCTTCGGCGCTGTCATATCCCAGACCAAGGTTCATGAGCAAACCGCCGATATTGGCATAGCCCAAACCAAGAGTCCGGAAATCAAAGGACCGCTGTGCAATTTCTTTGGATGGGAATTGCGCCATCATGACGGAAATTTCCAGTGTCAGCGTCCACAGGCGGATTGCATGCGTGTACTCATCCGCTTGGAACACGCCCTCTTTCAAGAATGTCAAAAGGTTCATAGACGCAAGGTTACACGCCGTATCGTCCAAGAACATATATTCCGAACAGGGGTTTGATCCGCGAATTTCGCCATCCTCAGGACAGGTATGCCATGCATTGATCGTATCATGGAATTGGATACCTGGATCGGCACACGCCCATGCCGCATGGCCAACATCATCCCACAAATCCCGCGCTTTGATCGTTTTGGCAACGCTGCCGTCGGTGCGATTGGTCAGGTTCCAATCTGCATCCTCTTCAACCGCCTTGAGAAATGCATCTGTCACGCGGATCGAGTTGTTGGAATTTTGCCCCGAAACTGATGCATATGCCTCAGAGTCCCAATCCGTGTCATAGGTCGGGAATTCGATGCTTGTGAACCCTTGGCGCGCGTAATCCAACACGCGCTTTACATATGTCTCTGGGATTGCGACCTTTTTTGCCTCTCTGATCGCGGCTTTGAGGGCCGTATTTTTTACAGGATCAACCGCGTCTTCGGTTGATCCATCCCACAAGCGGATTGCGTCAAAAATTTCGCTCAGACGCTGTTTGTGCATCTTGGATCCCGCGACAATCGACGCAACCTTTTGTTCTTCTTTTACCTTCCAATTGATAAACTCTTGGATATCCGGATGATCCGCATCGCAAATCACCATTTTCGCGGCGCGTCGTGTGGTCCCACCGGATTTGATCGCGCCCGCTGCGCGGTCCCCGATCTTTAAGAAGCCCATCAAACCGCTGGATGCGCCGCCGCCAGAGAGTTTTTCACCATCCCCGCGCAGGCTTGAAAAATTTGTGCCTGTTCCGGATCCGTATTTGAACAATCGGGCCTCGCGCACCCAAAGATCCATGATCCCACCCTCATTCACCAAATCATCGCTGACCGATTGAATGAAACACGCGTGTGGTTGTGGATGTTCGTAAGCGCTGTCTGATTTCGTCAGCACGCCAGATTTATAATCAACATAATAATGCCCCTGACCTGGGCCATCGATTCCATACGCCCAATGCAGGCCCGTATTGAACCACTGCGGACTGTTGGGCGCAGACATTTGTTTGGCGAGCATATAACGCATTTCATCAAAATACGCGCGGGCATCAGATTCGGTTGTGAAATACCCGCCTTTCCAGCCCCAATATGTCCAAGCCCCCGCCAAACGATCAAACACCTGCTTAGCCGAGGTTTCGCCGCCCATCGGCGTATCGGCCGCGGCCGGAACCGAACGCCATAGGAATTCAGGCACGCCCTTTTCCTTGATCCGCTTGACCTCGCTTGGGACGCCTGCCTTGCGGAAATATTTTTGTGCGATCACATCCGCGGCGACTTGGGACCATGATTTCGGAACTTCGACGTTCTCGAGGTGAAAGACCACTTTGCCATTTGGATTGCGTATTTCCGACGAGGTCAGCGTGAATTCAATAGACGCATAGGCGTCGCTGCCTGCATGTGTAAACTTGCGCTCAATTTTCATGTCTTTTGCTCTTGCTCTTTGGTTTAGAGGGAAAGCGCCGCACAAAATTACATGTCTCTTGAATACTCCTGTGGTGTTTCAATCGACTAACTGCACACTAGATATTGTGGCACTCCCTGTTGCTGCACACAACCTGACGTAAAAAACTATACAGGGTCAACGGATTTTTTTTCTATCTTTTGCATCCTTGGTCTTGACGATCCTAACGCGAAAAGCCGTTAACAAAAGTTAACGACTATTAACCTTTGTTTGCCACAAATTTTTTTTCTTGTATTTTTGGCGGCTTACACAACGGACTTGTTTTTTTGCGCGATGTCAAACGGATCAAAAAGTGATTCACAACTGGCACAATCATACCCGAATGTTAGGAAAAAATTTTTTCTCTGTCGCTGAAGCACAAGTTGTTTGTCCAAGGAGGAAAAGGTGAAAACCGTGCAAAAATCACATCATCACATCAAGGTGATGTATGATGAAGTCGCCACTTACATTTTCAAGAGAAGTGGTCGGGACGGCAAGATTCGAACTTGCGACCCCCTGTACCCAAAACAGGTGCGCTACCAGACTGCGCTACGCCCCGACTTGCGGCGTGTCTAAACAAAGCTGTGGGAATTGAAAAGAGTAATTTCGCGAATTTTCAAAATTTTTTTGAATTTAATGACAGGGCCAAACGGGAGTAGTTAAAATCAACGGGTGTTGGATTTGCGCCCCTTTTGAAATTCTGTACTTTTTTGCAAGCCCGGCGTTAATCTCTAATACATATTGGATCATCGCATCACTTGGAATTGGTGTTTCGTCCAATGGCGTTGCGTTGTGATGGACTTTCGCGATCACCCCTGTTGCGTCGATAAAAAGAATATCCAAAGGAATGAACGTATTGCGCATCCAGAAATGAACGGGTCTGGGTGTGGGATATAAAAAAAGCATGCCGTGACCTGACGGCATGCTCTCGCGATTCATTAAACCGACGGCATGTTCTTGTGGGGATTGTGCAAGCTCGACCGAAAACTTAACCGTTCCGCGATCGTGACGAATGCGCAGCGTGTCGTTTGAACACTCGGCAAAGCTCATCTGCGCCGCAAAGACGCATACAAGTGCGATGATTATTTGCAGACACTTTCCCACGTACATACTTCGGCCGCCATCTTACCACGCTTGCCATCCATGACACGCAATGTGATGGCCTCACCTGCACTTAAATCAGCTAGACCAGAACGGCGCAAGACTTCGATATGCACGAAGATGTCATCAGATCCACCCCAAACGTTTGCAAACCCAAATCCTTTTGATTTGTCAAACCACTTAACACGGGCTGGCTCCATTTTCAGCGATGCCAAAACATTTGGGTCAACGTCTTCGAAATCGCTCAGGCCCATAAAATAGGTCTCAGGGGGGTCAATGGAAATCACGCTCGTCGCCTGCATCCCGCGCGAGGTTTCTTGCGCAAAGAAGATGATCCGCGTGCCATCCGCAATCGAGCTTTGGCCAAAGTTACGTAAAACATTTGCATGAAGCAAAATGTCTGTATGCGTTTCATCGGCCACGATAAACCCAAAGCCCTTTACTGGATCGAACCATTTAACCACACCAGATATTTCTTTTAATGTTTGCTGTATCACGTACTACACCACAATTAGTCGCCCCAGTTCTACCTGTTGATGCTCCATATTTAATACTAATGCAACTAAATATATCCTTTTGAGACTGATATTTAAGTTCATGTTACATGAATTTTTCCCGCATTTATACGAATTAAATCTATGGATACAACCTTTGGGTGTCCCATGTTGCGGAAATATCGCGGCGCGTCCAACGGAAGCGATCATGCAGACGGAAATCCCCATCGGCCCAAAATTCGATCTCAACCGGACAAATACGCCAGCCTCCCCAAAATTCGGGCCGCGGAGGGTTAAGACCAAGCTTGATCCCCAACGCGGCAACATCCCCCATCAAAGAGGTGCGCGATGATAAGGGTTGCGATTGCTTTGACGCCCATGCGCCAATTCGGCTTTTAAGCGATCTTGATTCATAATAGGCATCCGCTTGTGGCCCGCGTTCTTGTTCGACGTGACCCCGCACACGAATTTGGCGCCGTAACGATTTCGAATGCCACACAAAAGCGGCCTTGCCGCTGGATAATAATTCCTGTGATTTCACACTGCCGTAATTGGTATAAAACACAAACGCATCGTCTTCGATGTCTTTTAACAACACCATGCGCACATTTGGTAAGCCCTGCGCATCCACGGTCGATAACGCAATCGCATTTGGATCATTCAATTCCCCGTCTTCGGCGGCAGCAATCCACTGACGCGCCAATGCAAACGGGTCATCCCCCGCGAAGATTCCTGTACGATCAGACATGTGTACCCCTTGTGCCTAGATTGATAATAATCGGATAAAGTGTGATAGCGTCTTGCTACATAGGTTTTCATCTTTTAAACCCATGTCAAAGTTTTATGGGCGGAGACATCGAAATGTCAAATAATCTAATGGTTGGAAAACGTGGCCTAATCATGGGGCTTGCCAACGATAAGTCAATCGCGTGGGGCATTGCAAAGGCCTGTGCCGACGCAGGTGCCGAATTGGCGTATTCATACCAAGGCGACGCATTGAAAAAACGCGTGGCGCCTTTGGCTGCGCAAACCGGCAGCGATTTCTTGGTGGATTGCGACGTCACAGATATGGCCTCAGTGGATCGTGTGTTTGACGAAATCGAAAAACGGTGGGGCAAGTTGGATTTCATCGTTCACGCCATCGGATTTTCTGACAAGAACGAATTGCGCGGCCGCTATACTGACACAAGCCGTGACAATTTCATGATGACGATGGATATTTCGGTCTATTCCTTCACAGCCGTAGTACAACGCGCAGAAAAATTGATGACCGACGGTGGTTCCTGCCTGACAATGACATATTACGGTGCCGAACAGGTGATGCCACATTACAACGTCATGGGCGTTGCGAAAGCGGCGCTCGAAGCGTCGGTCATGTATCTGGCTGAAGATCTGGGCAAAAAGAACATTCGCGTGAACGCCATCTCTGCCGGCCCCATCAAAACATTGGCGGCGTCTGGGATTGGCGATTTCCGCTATATCTTGAAATGGAACGAATTGAATTCACCGTTGCGTCGCAACGTGACAATCGAAGATGTGGGCAAATCAGCATTGTATCTGTTGTCTGATTTGGGGTCTGGTGTCACGGGCGAAAACCTTCACGTCGATGCAGGCTATCACGTTGTTGGTATGAAGGCGGTCGACGCCCCCGATATCGACGTAGTCACAGGAAGGAAAGATCAATGACCGAACGTCTGCCACACGAAAAAGGGTTTCATGTGTCATGGGACCAATTGCACCGTGACGCACGCGCGCTTGCATGGCGTTTGGATGGACAAGGTCCCGACGCAGGCGCATGGAAAGCGGTTGTTGCCATCACGCGCGGCGGCATGGCCCCTGCGATGATCATCGCCCGCGAATTGGATATTCGCATGGTCGATACGATCAGCGTGAAATCCTATAACCATCAAACACAATCCGAACCGCGCATCATCAAATCGCCTGATATGGATATCAT
>RGAJ01000500.1 GCA_009920225.1 Paracoccaceae bacterium | reverse complement strand
GGATTCGGCTTGTTTTGCAATCAGATCACCAACATCACCGCTCAGCTCTGCTTGGGACCGTTGCAGCGCCAAGACACGCGACGCTTGGGCCAATCCGCGATCCAACAGCTTTTGTTGATCCGCCAATTCCTGTTCGATCAAATCCAACTGCGTGGCAACCGCCGCGCGTTGCGCGACAATACCGTCGATTTGGTTTGCGATTTGCGATTTGCGCTTGGTCAGCTGTTCGATTTGCTTGGCATTGGAAGCCACGCGCGCTTGGAACAGATTTTCCTGACCCTGCATCAATTCGGCAATCCCCGCGTCGGTTTTTGCACGCTCAATCAAGCGCGGATCAAAGCTGATCGCGCTTAGGCCATCACGCTCAGCGGTCAATCGCCCGCGCCGCGCCATCAATTCAAACACCTGACCTTGGATGATGGATAATTCCGATTCCTCAATCGAGGGATCCAATGAAATCAATACATCACCAACCGAAACGGCATCGCCTTCTTCGACATAGATGTCTTTGACCACGCCACCATCGGGGTGTTGCACCACTTGTCTATTTTGATCGACTTCGATCTGGCCACTGGCGACAATTGCACCAGAAATTTCGGTCAGCGTCGCCCAGCCGCCAAATCCGCCCACCAAGATGCCAAGCGCCAAAAGCCCGATCATCATCGGCCGTGACATGGGGAATTTTTGTGTGATCTGTGTCATTGCACACCCCCCGGTTTGGTCGAATTCATAATCTGTTCATGATTTTGAACCATCGCACGTAACACTTCGTCCTTGGGGCCAAAAGCGGTGCGGACACCACCGTCGAGCACCAGCAAATGATCACATTCTTGGATCGCCGCCGGTCTGTGTGCCATGATCAGAACGGATTTCTTTTCTTCTTTCATCCGCTTAATTGCCTCGTTCAAGGCAAGGCTTCCTTCGTTATCAAGATTCGAGTTGGGTTCATCCAACACCAAAAACACAGGATCACCATACATCGCGCGGGCCAAACCGATGCGTTGAATTTGACCGCCCAACAAACGCCCACCCGCTGCAGACACACGCGTGTCATAGCCATCGGGCAGCTTGAGGATCATGTCATGTGCTGCGGCCTTTTTTGCGGCAACCACAACCGCTTCGGAATCGGGAGAGGTGGAAAGACGCGCGATATTTTCCGCAATCGTGCCATCAAACAACTGAACGCGTTGCGGGAGGTATCCGATATGTTGGCCCAAGACATCCGGTTCGTAATTATCAAGCGCCGCACCGTCCAAACGGATTTTTCCGCCGGCGGGGCGCCAAACACC
>RGAJ01000499.1 GCA_009920225.1 Paracoccaceae bacterium | reverse complement strand
TCTTTTGCCGGTGTTTTGCGGGCTGTTTTCTTTTTCCCACCTTTTGCGGATTTTTCGGCAATCAGCTGCACCGCCTGTTCCATGGTCACATCCGCAGGTTCCGTACCTTTTGGCAATGTTGCGTTGACTTTGCCGAATTTGATATAGGGTCCATAGCGTCCATCCATGACATTGACTGCACCGCCACCTTCGGGGTGTTCGCCCAATTCCTTGATGGGTGCGGCAGCGGTTCGGGATGCGCCTCGTGAATTCTTTTTCGCCAATTCTTCGACCGCGCGATTCATCCCGATTGTAAAGACGTCATCGACATCTTTAAGATTGGCGTATACACGGCCATGTTTGACAAACGGGCCATATCGTCCAATGCCAGCCTCGACAATTTCACCATCTTCTGGATGCGGCCCGATCTGCCGTGGAAGGTTCAACAACATAATCGCTTTTTCCAAATCCATCTCGGCAGCATCCCACCCTTTGGGCAGGCTTGCACGATCTGGTTTGGCTGCAGATTCATTTGGGCGTTCAACATAAGGACCAAAGCGACCCGACTTCAGGCTTATTTCAACGCCGTTTTCATCTTCACCCAAAATACGGTCCGCCGATTGCTCTGTGTCACCAGAAATTGGGCGTGTGAAATTACACTCGGGATAATTTCCGCATCCGACAAAACCGCCGGTGCGTGACGATTTCAGATGCAGCTGACCTTGACCGCATTTTGGGCACACACGCGGGTCGCTGCCATCTTCGCGTGGTGGATAAAGCTGCGGCGCCAAAGCGTCGTCAAGAACATCCAAAACCTCTGTGATCCGAAGCTCTGATGTTTCCGAAATAGCCGCGGAAAAGTCGCGCCAAAATGTACCCAAGACCTCTTTGTAATCTGCATCACCTGCACTGACATGGTCGAGTTGGTCCTCGAGATCTGCGGTAAAATCATATTCGACATATCTGCGGAAAAAATTAAGCAAAAAGATCGTTACAATGCGACCTTTGTCCTCTGGAAACAGACGATTGCTTTCCTTGCGGACATATTCGCGATCCTGAATCGTTGTAATGACAGAGGCATAGGTTGACGGCCGCCCGATCCCCAATTCTTCCATCCGTTTGACCAATGTCGCCTCGGTATAGCGGGGGGGCGGTTGCGTGAAATGTTGTTCGGGGGTGACGTTGCGCTTGGCCAATTTGTCGGATTGCGCCACATGTGGCAGCCGTTTGTCATCATCATCCAACACGCTATCATCACGGCCTTCTTCGTAGACTTTTAAAAAGCCATCGAACAACACGACCTGTCCCGT
>RGAJ01000498.1 GCA_009920225.1 Paracoccaceae bacterium | reverse complement strand
TTCGTTCACGATCCATGTCAGCGCGATGCGCGGGTCGTCTAAAACGTTTGATCCAATGCCATGGGCCACCTGTTTGCCAATAACTTCGGCTGTGGCAGTGTGTTGCGAAAGGTCGATATCACGCCAGATTTTGGGGGCTTTGGGACCCAAGACGAAATGATTTGCACAGGCGTTATCAGCGATCAATTGTGCCCCGCCGGCAGACACGAAATCGGCAAAGCGTGAATCCGGAATTTCAATGCCCAGATATAAATCCCCCACGGCGGCCATCACGTCCTGTTGTGTATAGGGGGCGGATCGGGGCGGCAGATCAGTGGCAAAGTCAAAGACAAATTCCGCCTCGGCCACACGCATGCGGTTGTTGGCAAAGGGCACCGTGGCCCCATCAGGATGCACCATATCGGCCATCAACCGCCCGGCTAGTGGTCCGTCAACGTTGATGTGTTTTTGCCCCGCGATGCTGGTCGCAGCGATTTTCCAACCGAGACGGGGCTGACCATGGTCTTCGATATGGGACTGCATCGCGTACCCCTCGGCACGCGTCGACGGGCGCAGGTCGTCGGGCAGGGTGTCGAATGTGCTGCCTGCCTTTACATGGCCCAAAATAATGTCGGATGCCCGTTTTGCGGTGTCCATTCTGATTACCCCAATATGACAACAGGCATCCACATGCCCACCGAAAATACAGTATGCGCAATCAATCCCATCACGCGCCCCTTGGTTGGATTGGGTGTTTTGGACAGCGCCCAACCCAGCCCCATCCCCGGTTGCAGCAAAAACCAACCCGCCGAAATGGTGATCAGGCCAAAGATCCAAAGGGGAACAAACGTCGGGGCTGCAACCCAATCGGCCCCTGCGATCCAAACGAAAAACACGCCATAGACGATACCGACGGCATAATGAAACGCCCACCCAATCGCGGTTTCATTCTGAACCTTGGGCACCGCCCCGATATCATCGTGAAACAATGTGGGCAGGTTGGCGACCCAGCGGCCGACATTGCCCCAATTGGGCAACGGCATGTTCAAGGTGGTCCGTAGGATCAAGGCCCAGAGATCCATCGCAACTGTGCCAGCAATCCCCATGATTATGCCCGTGGTCAAAAAGGTCATTCCCTGCGTCCTATTCCCTGTTTAAGGCGGCCAACACCCGCGTTAAGGCAGGCTACCATTCTGGTTCTTTGATCGCAAAGTCGGCGAAAATGCGTGAACAGTCCAGTCTAGAATTTAATGGGCGCTGTGCGGCGGTCGGATAATCGGCGGTGGTGATGTCTGTGACGCTGACCTGCAT
>RGAJ01000497.1 GCA_009920225.1 Paracoccaceae bacterium | reverse complement strand
TGTCGGTGTGATTGTGTCTGCATTGGCCTATGCATGGAATAACGCGCGCCGGATCCATGCCAAGACGTCAACGGATGACACGGGTGCCAAAATCTATCAGATCCAAGGGCCTTTGTTCTTTGGTTCGACCGACGGGTTTGTAGAGGTTTTTGATATTGCAGGCGATCCCGACACAGTGATCGTCGATTTCGATGACAGCCGCGTGGTCGATCAATCCGCCTTGCAAGCCATCGAAGCGGTCGCCGCGAAATATGAGGCCGCCGGCAAGCGGATCCAACTGCGTCACCTCAGCCGCGATTGTCACCGCCTGTTGAATAAGGCTGGGCATTTGATGGTGGATAGCGATGATGACCCCGATTACAGCCTTGCTGTTGATTATTCGGTGCGCACGGGCATCCTAGAGGGTGGTCACTAATTCGACCACGCCTTGCGGAATGAATTGGGGGAAACGCCGTATTTCCCCCGAAATTGCCGCGCCAAATGGGACGTCGAATTAAATCCTGTCGCGGCGGCGATTTCGGTGATCGTCATGTTCGTTTCGTTCAACAGCGCATGCGCGCGTTCCAATCGCAGACCATAGTAAAACTGCGTCGGCGATTGATGGGTGTATTTTTTGAACAACCGTTCCAATTGGCGCCGTGAAATATCAAGTGTGTCGCACAAATCCAAAAGCGGAAGCGGATCTTCGACCGTTTGGGTCATGACCTGAATCGCATGCAGCAGCTTTTGATTGCGCGATCCAATGGCGACGGAAAGCGATGATTTTTGCGGTGCTTGGCGATCATTCGATCGCTTGTGAATGCACATATCCGCCACCACCAAGGCCATTTGAGATCCATGATCGGCCTCAATCAGATCAAGCATCATATCTGTCGCCGCATTGCCACCGCCACAGGTGATCAGCCGGTCCTCGATTTCATACAGGTTTTGGGTGGGCACCAAATCAGGATAGCTTTCGCTGAACCCGGGTTGGTTTTCCCAATGCAAGGTAAATCGGTTTTTGCCGATGATGCCAGCTTGGGCCAAGGCAAAGGCACCGGTGCAGATCCCGCCCATGCGCACACCCATCCGCGCATGCCTGCGGATCCATGCGGTCACGTCAGAAGACACAGATTTCTGGGGTTCGACACCTGCGCAGATGAACACGGTCACACCCTTGCCAACGTCGCCCATCGCCATGTCAGGCGTAATAGTGACGCCGTTTGAACAGGTCACGGGCGATCCGTCTGGCGTAACCGTATACCATTCATAGAGCGCCTTTTGGGACAATTGATTTGCGATGCGCAACGGTTCAAGCGCGGCCGAGAATGCAAGCATCGT
>RGAJ01000496.1 GCA_009920225.1 Paracoccaceae bacterium | reverse complement strand
CGATGTTAAGGCGCCGGCCAAGGCGCTGACCGCGATGCCCGCAAGGATCAGGGTCAATGATCCCCCCCGTGGACCCGCAAGCGCCAAAATGATCAGAACGGCCAAGAATGCAGATGCCAATGCCGAAAGCGGCAGCGCCAACCAAAACAGTGCGGCAAACCCCGTTTGCAACGATACCACCGCACCAAGCGACGCTGCGCCTGAAATCCCGATTATGCCAGGTTCGGCCAAG
This sequence comes from Paracoccaceae bacterium, assembly GCA_009920225.1. GTDB lineage: Bacteria > Pseudomonadota > Alphaproteobacteria > Rhodobacterales > Rhodobacteraceae > CAJXSD01. The sequence goes on along the minus strand of RGAJ01000496.1, from coordinate 1,088 downwards.
GGATTGCGCAGATAGCCTTGGATCGCCGCACCGCTGAGCCCCAATGACACTCCAACCATGACGCCCAACAGTGCGCGGGGCAGGCGGATGTCTTGCATGATGCGCCCCAACGGACCTTCGCCCGTCATCAGTGCGGCAAGGCTTTCCGCAATCGGTGCGTTTGCCTGACCGATCAAAATCGATGCGGCAAAGGTTAGGATCAACACGACGATCAAAAAGGGCCATAACAGTTTCATTGTGTTCTCTTATCTGGGTGTTCGCGCTGAAGATCTTGGATCGCGTCTAACACAAGCGGTGTGCCGCAGACCCAACGCGCATCCGTATGTGCCGCCATTTTAAACGGTGCAAGCGCAGGGTGACGCAAAATCTCTTCGCCCCGCGAATGGCCGCGAAACGGGCGACCGGTGATCACGACATCGGGGTTCAACACGATCAACCGTTCCAACGGGATTCGTCCGCCCCATGTCAGGCCAAGCTCTTGGGCAATGTTGTCAAACCCTGCAGCGGTCAAAATGTGATGTGATAGGGATTGCACCCCCGATGTATATCCGTTCGCACCATAAAGGGCGGCGCGTGGTCGGGTCGTGATGCCCGATTGCAAAACTGCCAAACGCTGATCAAAATCGGCAACCATCCGTGCCGCGCGGTCGGGATGGCCCAACAGATCACCCATCCGCAGGATATTGTCGCGGATGTTGTCAAAGCTTTCCTCGGGATCAAAAATCTCGACCTGCAGACCCAAAGATTGCAGCATGTTGACGGATGCTTTTTCCGTATAAAGCCCCGCAAGGATCAGGTCGGGCTTGGTCAAATAAATCTGCTCCGCACTGCCCGTATTTTGCGCATACTCGTGTGCCTCATCGCGCATCGCAGAGGAATGTTCATCACGCGCCATGGCAGAGAGGGAAATAATTTGATCGGGATCGGCGATTTGCATCACCAATTGATCGGTGCACAGGTTCATCGACACCACCCGAGGTGGCCCCGCCTGTACCACACTGGCCCCCGTGATGAGGGCCAGTGCAAGCGTTATGACCTTAGAAGGACGCACGGATCCCTGCAAAGACTTGGCGACCGCCGGTGTTGAA
>RGAJ01000495.1 GCA_009920225.1 Paracoccaceae bacterium | reverse complement strand
CTCTGCATCTGTTAATTCGCGTGGGTCCATTTCAAATCCCATATGACGTTGCGCGGCCACCCATGCACGAAACCCGATGTCGTGAATGCGCCCTGACGTATGGCATTCGCGTGGGCCAACGTGGCTGCCTGTCACGGCCAAGGGCAGGAAATGACTGGCCTCATGTTGGATGCGCAAACGTTCGGTGGCGTCATTGCTATCGGATAACCAAACGCGCTGGGTATAATTCATAATTCCAAAATCAATGCGCCCGCCACCGGACGAACAGCTTTCAATTTCTACATCGGGGTGCACGTCACGCAAGCGTGCAAGCAGGGTATAAGTTCCTTGGGTTTGTGCCGCATCCACATGAGGTAGCACACGGTTGTGATCCCACTTTATGTAACTGACCTTGTGATTGGATAGCACAGTGGAAATTTTGCCAAACAGATAATCGCGGACATCGGGATTAGCCATGTCTAAAACCAACTGGCCCCGCCCTAGCAATTGATCCAACGGCCCCAGAACCCATTCGGGATGTCGGCGGTACAGCTCGGAATTTGGGTTAATCATCTCGGGTTCAAACCAAATCCCAAAGCTCATCCCGTGTTCATTCACTTTGGTAATCAAGGGCGTCAGGCCATTTGGGTACTTTCGCAGATCAATGTCCCAATCCCCCAGCGATTGTGTGTCATCATCGCGGGTGCCAAACCAACCATCGTCCAAAACGAACCGCTCGGCCCCAATGTCAGCCGCGTGTTCGATAATCTTTGCCAGAGTGTCTGGCGAATGATCGAAATAGATCGCCTCCCAACAATTATAGTGAACGGGACGAGGCAGTGACCCATCGGTCCATGTCACGATTGTATCGCGCAAATGGCGTTGATAATTCACGGATAACCCGTTCAAACCGTTTGCCGAAAAACTAACGAATAGGGGTGCGGTTTCGACATGTCGTGTGGGTTTGGGATGCGCATCAAATGCATGCCCAAATTGAACTTGGCGACGACCATCGGGCAATTCCTCGGCAATCATGCTGTGTCCACCTGACCATCCATAATGCCACGCATAGGCTGATCCATGAATGTCGTCACATCCAGCCTCTGGCACGATCAGCGCGGGGAAATGTTCATGTCCCGTGCGTCCCGTTTGATTATTGCGCAGGCGCGCACCAACGGACCAATCCGTTTCTTGTTTGTGAAATTCGCGACACCAGTGGCCTGAAAAATCAATCATGGTTTTTGCATTTTGTGGGGCGGGCAAAACGGGGGCTGCGAACCAATCCACCAAGATTGCGTTTTTTGAAGATAAAGAGGCCGCAATTTCGATGACGTCTGATTCG
>RGAJ01000494.1 GCA_009920225.1 Paracoccaceae bacterium | reverse complement strand
GGTCTTGTGAACCGTATGCCGGCCTATGCGCTGATCTTTATGTTCTTTACCATGGCGAACGTCGGTCTGCCGGGCACATCGGGGTTCATTGGTGAATTCCTGACCTTGATGGGTATTTTCCAGGTCAACACGTGGGTCGCTGCTGTCGCAACATCCGGTGTGATCTTGTCGGCCGCTTATGCGCTGTGGCTCTATCGCCGCGTGGTGATGGGTGATCTGATCAAAGAAAGCCTCAAGACAATCACCGATATGACATCGCGTGAAAAGCTTATCTTTGCGCCGCTTGTTGTGATGACAATCCTATTGGGCGTTTATCCTGCCTTGGTGTTGGATATTATCGGGCCGTCTGTGTCCGCGCTTGTTGAAAACTATTCTCACGCTGTGGCGTCGTCCGATTTGGCCGTACATGCCGCGGCATCGCACTAACAGGAGCTTTTGAAATGATCTCAGCTGATCTGAATATTATCCTGCCAGAAATCGTGGTTTCTGTCTTTGCGATGCTGGCCTTGGTGGGCGCGGTGTACACGGGCAAAGACAAATTGGCATCGGTACTGACATGGGCCACTGCGGCCGTCTTTGTCATCGTGGCGCTGTGGATTGCGGGACTGTCGGGGGACACGACCGCATTCAGCGGTATGTTTATCAACGATGGCTTTGCACGCTTTGCCAAGGTGATGATCCTTGTGTCCGCAGCTGCGGTTTTGGTGATGAGCCAAGATTACATGTTGCGCCGTGGGTTGTTGAAATTTGAATACCCTGTTTTGATCGCTCTTGCGGCCGTGGGTATGATGATGATGGTGTCTGCGGGCAACTTGATGTCGCTCTATATGGGGTTGGAATTGCAATCCTTGGCACTCTACGTCGTCGCGTCCTTCCGTCGTGACAGCGTCAAATCAACCGAAGCGGGGATGAAGTATTTCGTTCTGGGCGCATTGTCATCGGGTTTGTTGTTGTTCGGCGCATCGCTTGTGTACGGATACACTGGCACAACAGATTTCGCAGCCATCGTCGCAGCAACCAAGGATGGTCATACATCCGTTGGAATGTTGATTGGTTTGGTCTTGGTCATTTCTGGCCTTGCGTTCAAAGTGTCGGCCGTGCCGTTCCACATGTGGACACCAGATGTCTACGAAGGATCCCCAACGCCTGTGACGGCCTTCTTTGCCACCGCGCCAAAGGTCGCGGCGATGGGATTGTTCGCGCGTGTCGTACATGATGCCTTTGGCGGTGTCACAAGCGATTGGCAACAAGTTGTGGCCCTGCTGTCGCTGTTGTCGATGTTCTTGGGCGCGATTGCCGCGATTGGGCAAAGCAACATCAA
>RGAJ01000493.1 GCA_009920225.1 Paracoccaceae bacterium | reverse complement strand
GTTGCGGGCCATATGTGGCATTTCAAATACCCCTTGGCGGGCGGTGAAACCTATACCTATGTCGAAAAGGACGCGGATGGAAATGTCATCCTGACCGAGGAACGCGATTATATCTCAATCGCGACAACACGGCCAGAAACCATGTTGGGGGATGGCGCCGTTGCGGTTCATCCGTCAGATGAACGCTACGCGCCAATTATCGGGAAACTATGTGAAATTCCCGTTGGTCCCAAAGAACATCGCCGTCTGATCCCGATTATCACCGATGAATATCCTGATCCCAATTTCGGATCCGGCGCGGTGAAGATCACGGGCGCGCATGATTTCAATGACTACCAAGTGGCCAAGCGTGGTGGAATCCCGATGTATGCGTTGATGGACACACGTGGTGCAATGCGCAGTGATGGCAAACCCTATGCCGAAGAGGCCGCCGTGGCCCAACGCATCGCCAATGGTGAATTGGAATTTGAAGAAAACATGATCGCGGCGATGAACCTTGTCCCCGACGAATATCGCGGATTGGATCGGGCCGAGGCGCGGAAATTGGTTGTCGACGCGATCACCGCCGAAGGCAACGCCGTCATGATCGCCAACCCCAAAGCGGGTGAAGAGGGCGAACCAGATCTGATCCCATATGTCGAAAATAAACCGATTATGCAGCCCTTTGGTGATCGGTCCAAGGTCGTGATTGAACCGATGTTAACGGACCAATGGTTCGTGGACACCGCCAAAATCGTTGGCCCCGCATTGGACGCGGTGTGGGATGGACGGGTCAAGATCATCCCTGAGTCGGGCGAAAAAACGTATTACCATTGGTTGGAAAATATCGAACCATGGTGTATCAGCCGCCAATTGTGGTGGGGCCATCAGGTGCCTGTTTGGTTTGACGCGGATGGAAATCAATATTGTGCCGCGTCTGAGGCCGAGGCGCAGGCATTGGCAGGTGAGGGCGTTGCGTTGGAGCGTGACCCCGATGTTCTGGACACTTGGTTTTCCTCGGGCCTTTGGCCGATCGGCACCTTGGGCTGGCCTGAACAGACGCCAGAGCTGGGTAAATATTTCCCGACATCGACATTGATCACTGGCCAAGACATCCTGTTTTTCTGGGTCGCGCGGATGATGATGATGCAATTGGCCGTCGTCGATGAAATTCCATTCGATACAGTATATCTGCATGGTCTGGTGCGCGATGCCAAAGGTAAGAAAATGTCGAAATCGACGGGCAACGTGATCGACCCGTTGGATATTATCAACGAATATGGCGCGGATGCGTTGCGGTTCACCAATGCGGCAATGGCGTCGATTGGTGGCGTGTTGAAATTGGATATG
>RGAJ01000492.1 GCA_009920225.1 Paracoccaceae bacterium | reverse complement strand
TGCGGACCCGTTGAACCTGATCCGGTTAAAACCGGCGGAGGGAAGGTCGGTTCATCCTGATACTTACTCTCCGCATGCAAAATGGAGAGACTATGAAACACTTCACACTTGCTGCGGGCCTGTTGGTGGCAACACAGGCACTTGCAGAAACACCCGTGCTGTCAGTCTATGCGCCTGACTACTTTACCTCTGAATGGGGTCCTGGCCCGTCGATTGAGACAGCGTTTGAACAAACTTGTGCCTGTGATCTGCGGTTTTCGGCGGGGGATTTATTGCCACGCTTAATGCTGGAAGGCCCATCAACAGACGCGGATATCGTGATCGGTTTGAACACCGATGTCACCAAAAAGGCGCGATCCACAGGATTGTTTGCGCCTCATGGGCAAAACAACACTGACCTAGACCTGCCGATTGCGTGGACGGATGACGTGTTTTTGCCTTTTGATTGGTCTTATGTCTCGTTCATTTACAACGATACCACAGTCACAACACCGTTGAACAGTTTCGAAGACCTGACCAAACTGCCCGACGGCCAAAAGATCGTGATCCAAGATCCGCGATCCTCGATTTCGGGATTGGCATTGGTGCTATGGGTCAAGGCGGTCTATGGTGACAAGGCGGCGGATTTCTGGGCCCGTTTGGCGCCGCATATCCTAACAGTGACCAAGGGCTGGTCTGAGGCCTATGGCCTCTTTACCGATGGGGAGGCCGATGTTGTGCTGTCGTTCAACACATCCCCCGCCTATCATATTGTCGTAGAAGGCGACGCAACCAAAAAGGCCGCAATTTTTGACGAAGGGCATTACGCCTATTTCGAATTGGTCGCCAAGATCGCAGGCACCGACCAACCAGAATTGGCTGATCAATTCATGGCATTTGTGATGTCGGATGCGTTTCAATCCCTGATCCCGATGACAAACTGGTCCTATCCTGCGGCGCAGCCCGCATCACAATGGCCCGCGGCTTTTGCAGATTTGCCAGCACCGGCCAAGGCCGTGTTCCACGATGAAAACACCGCAGCGGATCTGCGTGATATCGCGATTGAGGAATGGCGCACCGCGTTGTCCCAATAATCGCAGGCGCCTGTGTCGTTCTGTTGATCCTATTCCCGCTTGGCACTGTTTGGGTCTGGGCGGGGGCTGGATCAACTATGACCGCGGCAGATTGGGCGGCCCTGCGGTTTACGGTGATGCAGGCCGCGTTGTCTGCGGCTTTGTCATGCGTTTTCGCAATTCCGTTGGCACGTGCCTTGGCGCGGCGACGGTTCCGAGGGCGTGACATTATCGTGACCGTGTTGGGCGCGCCCTTTATCCTGCCGGTCATTGTTGCGGTCATGGGGTTATT
>RGAJ01000491.1 GCA_009920225.1 Paracoccaceae bacterium | reverse complement strand
CGCAGTCACAAGGATAACATCATGTCACGCGACGCAAGCATTGCACTGATCGGGGTCATCATGGGGCTGTCTGGTACAGTTGTGATGGATATTTGGGCCATGTTCCTGCGCGGCGTTTTCAAACAACCTCTGCCGAATTGGGGGGCCGTTGGACGATGGGCCGCACATCTGCCCACGCTGTTTCATGCCGATATTGGCGCTGTCCCTGCGGTGAAGCACGAAACCGCCATCGGATGGGCAGTGCATTATGGCGTCGGTATCATTTATGGTGTGATCTTTGCGGTTTGGGCGGGACCCACTTGGTTAGTGCAGCCTGATTTCCTGCCACTTTGGACTTTTGGATTGGTCACAATCGCGGCAGGTTGGTTTTTGCTTCATCCAGGATTGGGGCTGGGATGGGCCTTGTCCAATACCCCAAACCCGACCAAAGGTCGCGTCATGGGATTGGTGGCGCATACTGTCTTTGCCTTGGGCATGTGGGCACCCATCGTATTTTTGAATTTCGGGGTATAACATGAACCAATCACACCACGCTTGCGATATTCTTCTGGGCCACTTTCGGGCAGGCACAACGTTGGACACATTGCCCGATGACCTGCGCCCCCAAACACGGGCAGACGGGTACGCGATCCAATCGCATTTGGAAACAGACACACGGCGCAGAGCGGGTTGGAAAATCGCCGCGACCAGCATCGCGGGGCAACGCCATATCAACGTCGACGGCCCGATTGCAGGGCGATTGATGGCGGATATGGTCCATCCTGACGGGGCATGCGTGCCCTTTGATCACAATCGCATGCGCGTCGCCGAGGCAGAATTTGTTTTCACCTTTGCCCGCGATCTTGATCCCAAGGCGACCCCCTATTCCCAAGCAGAGGCGTTGGACGCTGTTGACAGCTTGTCCTTGGGCATTGAAATTCCAGACAGCCGTTTTGCCAATTTTGTGGCAGCAGGCGGACCGCAGTTGATCGCCGACAACGCCTGTGCGAACCAATTTGTTCTGGGGCCGAAATGCCTCGATCTGTGGCGCGATCTGGATATATCGCAACATCGCGTGCACACGGATGTTGTTGGCAAGCGTCAGGCCGATGGTATCGGATCAAACGTCTTGGGCGATCCGCGCAGTGCGCTGACATGGTTCGTAAACGAAGTCACCGCACTTGGCATCACCCTACGCGCAGGGGAATTTGTTACAACGGGCACATGTATCATCCCGATTGAAATCGGATCAGGCGATCAGATCATCGCTGATTTCGGGGTTTTGGGCACGGTATCGTGTCACCTGTCCTAACCCAAAGGCAGGGCCGTGGTTTTAAACACCGTGCGCAGGGCAAAAGACGATTGCA
>RGAJ01000050.1 GCA_009920225.1 Paracoccaceae bacterium | reverse complement strand
CCCATCTTTTTCATCATATCCGCCATTTGGCGGTGCATTTTCAAAAGCTTGTTCAATTCGCTGACTTCAAGTCCTGCACCTGCCGCGATGCGTTTTTTGCGGCTGGCTTGCAGAAGCGCAGGGTTCGCGCGTTCTTTTTTGGTCATGGAGTTGATCAGGGCGATTTGGTGTTTAAAGATCTTGTCGTCAAAGCCAGCATCTTTGACTTGGGCTGCCATTTTACCCATGCCGGGCATCATGCCCATGATGGATTCCATGCCGCCCATTTTCATCATCTGTTCCAATTGGGATTTCAGATCGTTCATGTTGAACAGGCCCTTTTGGAACCGTTTCATCATGCGTTCGGCTTGTTCCGCTTCGATCGTTTCTTGGGCTTTTTCAACCAAGGCAACAATGTCGCCCATACCCAAAATGCGCCCAGCGATACGGCTGGATTCAAAGGTTTCCAAGGCGTCCATCTTTTCGCCAAGGCCGACGAACCGAATAGGTTTGCCTGTGACTGCGCGCATCGACAGGGCCGCACCGCCGCGACCGTCACCGTCCATACGGGTCAGAACAACGCCAGAGACGCCGATTTTATCGTCGAATTCGGTGGCAACATTGACCGCGTCTTGACCCGTGAGACCATCGACAACCAACAATGTTTCGCGTGGATTGACAACATCGCGCACGGCGGCGGCTTGGGCGATCAATTCCTGATCAATATGCAACCGTCCAGCCGTGTCGAGCATATAGACATCATACCCGCCCAAAGACGCCTGCGTTTTGGCGCGTTTGGCGATGGCAACCGGGTCTTCGCCCTTGACGATCGGCAACGTATCGACGCCGATCTGAACACCCAAAATCTGCAACTGTTCCATCGCGGCAGGGCGGTTCACGTCCAACGACGCCATCAAAACGCGTTTGCCTTCGCGTTCTTTTAAACGTTTGGCCAATTTTGCGGTGGTTGTGGTTTTACCGGACCCTTGCAAACCGACCATCAAAATCGGCGCAGGCGGCGTGTCAATTTTCAGCCTGCCCGCATCATCATCGCCAGCAAGAACGTGGATCAATTCGTCATGGACAATTTTAACAACCTGTTGACCAGGTGTAACGGATTTGGTGACGGCTTGGCCGGTTGCCTTTTCTTGGACGGCTTTTACAAAATCGCGCGCGATGGGCAGGGAAACGTCGGCCTCAAGCAGGGCGACGCGCACCTCGCGGAGGGCAGTTTTAACATCGTCTTCCGACAGCGCACCTTGTTTCGTCAACCGATCAAAGACACCAGACAGGCGTTCGGACAGATTTTCAAACATGTCTTGGCTCCTTCTTTTATGGCCAACATATAATGCGCAATGCCCAAAATACGAAGGCCCCTGTGGGCGAACACTCGCTGACAGGGGGCGATCCTTGTATTGGACAAGGACCGGAAGTTACACGACTCCCGGAGATTTGAGGCGCTTTTATGTGAAATTCTCGGAAGAGTCAACAAAGGGGCGCAAGAACCGCGCCCCGATGAGATTAGGCTGCCAATGATGAAATTTGGTCTGCCGCGAATTTTAGGGCACTGTCTTTGTCGAATGCCATTTGCTGTGCTGTGACTGTCGTGACATCGGTGATGCCAACAAAGCCCAAGATGTGCAGCATATAGCGTTGTGCGAAATCGATGTCGGATCCCGCCGCAGTACCATCAGACGAAAACGCCAAGATTGTACGTTTATTTGGCAACAACCCTTGTGGACCTGTTTCGGTATATTGGAACGTGACACCTGCGCGCACGATTTGGTCGATCCAGTTTTTCAAACCGGCTGCGATGTTAAAGTTATAAACAGGCACACCGATCACAACGACATCTGCCGTTTTGATTTCGTCAATCAGCGTGTCAGAGAAGGCAGCAATCTCTTGTTGTTCTGCACTGCGGTTTTCTGCTGGCGTGAAAACAGCGCCAAGCCACGCACCATCAATGGCGGGAACATCGGCAGCTTTGCGGGTGACCACGTCGGTCACGCCCAATTTGGCAATAATGTCATCTGTTAATTGTAAGCTGATCGAACCTTGTGGTTTGATAGACGCATCAATGCGAAGTACTTTCATAAAGGGATACCTTTTTGGAGTTGAACTCTTACGTATCTAAGCGAAATCTTGACGCGCACAATTTGCGAAAATCACACAGGTTATGTGAGATTTTGCACAGTCGTTATAATGTGTGGATAACACAAAAAAAGCGCGGGACATCGCCCGCGCTAACCGTCGTATTCTTTGGCCTTATTCACCCAAAAGCGTCGCGATGATATGATCTGCCGCCTCATCAATTGACATTTTGGTGGTGTCGATGTGGATTTCGGGCACTTCGGGGGCTTCATAGGGGCTGTCGATGCCGGTGAAGTTTTTCAAATCCCCTGCACGTGCTTTGGCGTACAGACCTTTGACGTCGCGCTGTTCAGCGACTGACAGCGGCGTATCAACGAAAACCTCGATAAATTCGCCGGGCTGCATCATGTTGCGCACCATATCGCGTTCGGATCGGAAGGGTGAAATGAACGCCGTGATGACGATAAGCCCTGCGTCCGTCATCAGTTTTGCCACTTCGCCTACACGGCGGACGTTTTCGATACGATCCGCATCGGTAAAACCAAGATCCTTGTTCAGGCCGTGACGCACGTTGTCGCCATCCAACAGAAAGGTATGACGGTTCATGCGTGCCAATTTCTTTTCCACCGCATTGGCGATCGTCGATTTCCCAGATCCCGACAAACCGGTCATCCACAAAACCGCAGGCTTTTGGTTTTTCAGATTTGCGTGATGATCGCGGTTGATATCCGTCGCTTGCCAGTGAATGTTTTGTGCACGGCGCAATGCAAAATTGATCAAACCCGCTCCAACGGTCGCGTTCGTCATTTTGTCGATCAGGATAAAGCCGCCCAGTTCACGGTTGTTGGCATAGGGGGCAAAGGGAATGGCACGATCCGTGGTCATCGTGGCGACGCCGATTGCGTTCAATTCTAATGTTTTGGCCGCCGTATGCTCCATCGTATTGACGTTGATCTGATACTTTGGCTGCGCCACAGTGGCCGACACGGTTTGTGCGTCAATTTTTAGGTAATAAGCCCGACCAGGAACCAAATCCGTTTCATCCATCCAGATGACGGTTGCTTCGAATTGATCGGCAACCTCTAATGGGTCTTTGGCGGCAGTGATGATTTGACCACGCGAACAATCCACCTCGTCGCGTAGGGTCAGTGTAATGGACTGCCCTGCAACCGCCTGATCAAGATCGCCCCCCAAGGTGACGATCCTATCAACATGCGATGTTTTGCCCGACGGCAGAATGCGAACCTCGTCCCCGGGTTTCACGATGCCCGATGCGATTTTTCCTGAAAATCCGCGGAAATCCAAATTCGGGCGATTTACCCACTGTACAGGCATCCGGAACGACAGGCCTTGATCGGCAGATTGGTCCAGTTCGACATTTTCCAAATGCTGCATCAGGGTTGGACCAGAGTACCATTTGGTGTTCTCTGACAACATCGTAATATTGTCGCCCTTGAACCCTGAGATCGGGATGGCGGTGAAATCCGTGACGCCGATGGATGCGGCAAATGCGGTATAATCCGCCACAATCTGATCGAAAATATCTTTGGAATACTCAACCAAATCCATTTTGTTGACGGCCAGAACGATGTTTTTGATGCCCAACAAATGGGTCAAATAGCTGTGACGCCGTGTCTGGGTCAAAATGCCTTTGCGCGCATCGATCAAAATCACCGCCAATTCGGCGGTGGATGCACCCGTCACCATGTTGCGGGTGAATTGTTCGTGACCGGGTGTATCGGCAACGATGAATTTACGCTTTTCCGTGGCAAAGAACCGATAGGCAACGTCAATGGTTATGCCTTGTTCCCGTTCTGCGGCCAGCCCGTCAACCAACAGAGCAAAGTCGATTTCTTGACCTTGGGTGCCGACCTTTTTGCTGTCAGCCTCAAGTTGGGCAAGCTGGTCTTCAAAGATCATTTTGCTGTCATAGAGCAATCGGCCAATCAGGGTTGATTTCCCATCATCGACCGAACCGCAGGTGATAAAGCGCAACAAAGATTTGTTTTGATGCGCGACCAAATAGGCATCGATATCCTGCGCGATCAAGGCATCTGTTACGTATACTGGATCCGTCATTAGAAATACCCCTGTTGCTTTTTAATTTCCATGGAGGCGCCTGCGTCTTTGTCAATCGCGCGGCCTTGGCGTTCGGATGTGGTGGTCAGCAGCATTTCCTGAATGACCTCAGGCAATGTCTTGGCCTCGGATTCAACTGCGCCCGTCAGGGGATAACAGCCCAATGTGCGGAACCGGATGGAGCGCATGACGGGTTCTTCGCCATCTTTCAAAGGGAACCGATCATCATCAATCATCAAGATCAATCCATCGCGTTCTACCGTAGGGCGCGGCGCAGAGAAATAGAGCGGCACAATTTCGATGCCTTCCAAGTGGATGTATTGCCAGATGTCCAATTCAGTCCAGTTCGAAATGGGGAACACCCGCATACTTTCGCCTTTTGCTTTGCGCGCATTATAAAGCGACCACAATTCAGGGCGCTGCGCCTTTGGTTCCCAGCGGTGCTGTGCGGTGCGGAATGAAAACACGCGTTCCTTGGCGCGTGACTTTTCTTCGTCACGGCGCGCACCGCCAAAAGCGGCGTCAAAACCCCATTTATCCAAGGCTTGCTTTAACCCTTCGGTTTTCCACATGTCGGTATGCAATGCGCCATGATCAAAGGGATTGATGCCCTTTTCCATCGCTTCGGGATTATGATGGATCAACAATTCCATCCCTGCGTCTTCGGCGGCTTTGTTGCGCAGTTTATACATCTCTTGGAACTTCCAAGTTGTATCCACATGCAAAAGCGGAAACGGAGGGGGGGATGGATAAAACGCCTTTTTCGCCAGATGCAGCATCACCGCGCTGTCTTTTCCGACAGAATAGAGCATCACGGGGTTTTCTGCCTCGGCGACCACTTCGCGCATGATGTGTATGGCTTCGGCTTCAAGCCGCTCTAGATGGGTTAAGGTGTTGTTCGTCATAGCTACCCCAGAATAATCGTTGCGCGTCATGTATGCATTACAAATAAGGCGATTTTGGGGTGTTTACAGGTCGCTCAACAATTTCAAAAGCGTTTCTGCACGAAAAAATAAGAAGTGATGCAATAAAAAACACATTTCGCAAACTGAAGTCTCTGCGCGAACATATTTCAGCTTTGGCCCATGGACGCAAAACAAAGCCACACCTTTACGCGAATGCGTAGGCTAAAACCACATACCGGCCAGATTTGGCGATGGCGACAAGGATCAAAAATACCAAAAACCTGTCACGTAAAACGCCCGCCACAACCGTAATCGGATCACCGATAATAGGCACCCAACTGGCCAGCAAACTATACCGTCCCCATTTGGCATAGAACGCCTGCGCGCGATCCATCTGTTTGGGTGAGGCCGGAAACCAACGGCGATCTTTGAAGCGGTGAACGGAATACCCAAGGGCATAGTTGATGACGGACCCAAGAACGTTTCCGATGCTTGCCACCACAACCAATGCCCACACAGGGTGCGCCGCCTGTTGGACAAGATACACCAAGACCATTTCTGATTGTGCCGGGAAAACCGTCGCGGCAATTAGGGCGCTAAAAAAAAGGCTGACATATGCCATCCGATGGTTACATCAGAACATACCGCCCACTGACTTTACGTCCGAGGCAACGCCCTCAAGGATAGATCCCGCACCGCTAAGAACCCCTTTTGTCGTTCCACATGACGTCAACAAGACAGAAGAAAGTACAACAAAACAAACACAAATAGTTCGCATTTTACCAACCTTTTACCGACTACTTTTTTGCAAAACTATGCCAATTGAACTTTCATGAGAAGACAAAAAATCAACCGCGCGCTTTGATCACCTGTAACAACGGCAACAAAGCCGACATATCAGGACCATGGGCTTGCCCCGTCAAGGCCTTGCGAAGCGGCATGAACAAATTCTTGCCTTTGCGGCCTGTCGCGTCTTTTACGGCGGTGGTCCAAGTTTTCCATGTGTCGCCATCAAAGGGGCCGTCTGGCAATAGCGTCAACGCTTGGGCCACGAAATCACGATCTTCGTCGTCGATGACAGGATCTGCACCGTTTTGGAACATATCCCACCATTGCGCCAAATCTTTACGAATGGTGATGTTTTCGCGCGTCACATCCCAAAACCGTTCCGCCAATTCCGTTGGAACACCGACAGCCGCGATGTCAGATGCCATCGCGTCAAAGCTTTGCGCATGCAGGAATCGCGCGGTCAGCGGATACAAGTCCTGTTCGTCAAATTTTGTTGGGGCAGAACCGAATTGCGTCAATTCGAATCCTTCTGCAACGTCGTCCAAGGACATGCGCAATTCAACAGGCAAGTTTGCGCCCAACCGCGCCATAAGGCTGATCAAGGCTTCGGGTTCAACACCTGCGTCGCGCAGATCACGCAGGGACAATGTGCCCAAGCGTTTTGACAATGCTTCGCCCTGTGGACCCGTCAACAGCGAATGATGCGCAAATGTTGGCACCGTGCCGCCGATTGCTTGGATCATTTGGATTTGCGTCGCGGTGTTTGTGACATGGTCAGAACCCCGCACAACATGGGTGATCCCCAAATCGACATCATCGACAACCGACGCCATCGTATACAGAAACTGTCCGTCGCCACGGATCAAAACCGGATCAGACACGGATGCGGCATCGATTGACAAATCACCCAAGATACCGTCGGTCCAATTGATCCGCTCTTGGTCCAATTTATAACGCCAATGCCCTGCACCGCGTTCGGCGCGCAATGCGTCTTTGTCTGCCGCTGACAATGCCAAAGCGGCGCGATCGTAGACAGGCGGCTTGCCCATGTTCAGTTGCTTTTTCCGCTTGAGGTCAAGCTCGGTCGGCGTTTCAAAACATTCATAAAGCCGACCCATATCACGCAGCTGATCCGCCGCCGCATGATAGCGGTCCAGCCGAAGAGATTGGCGTTCAATACGGTCCCAATGCAGGCCCAACCATTCCAAATCACGTTTGATGCCGTCTACATATTCCTCTTTCGACCGCTCAGGATCCGTATCGTCGATACGCAGAATAAATGTGCCCTGCGCTTTGCGTGCAATCAAATAGTTCATCAAAGCAGCGCGCATATTGCCAATATGCAAATAACCAGTGGGCGAAGGGGCAAAACGGGTGGTTGTCATGGGAAATCTCCTGTTCGGCGCTGTCTTTCACAAGATCATGGATTTGTCCAGTCTGAGGTGATTTATATCGTCGCGATCACGCGAATTCTATTTATCAAATAAACAAAATCGCATATGTTCCGACCATCATATTACAAAAAGGGAGAATACCATGAAGTCCCCATTTATTTTACGCCGCCGCAGTTTTTTGGCAGGCAGCGCAGCAATGGTCGCATCAAGTGCGGTAAACGCCGCAGCGCCCATGTTGGGACCGTCCATGTCAACGCATCGTAGGTTCATGTTGGGATCGTTTGAGGTGACAACCATTTTGTCGGCGACCCAAACCATCGACAATGATCCGCAATCGATTTTCGGGCTGAACGTTGGGAAAGAAGAATTCCAAGCGGCGTCGGATGCTGCTAACCTGCCTTCGGACAAATTCCAGATGTTTTATACCCCCACGGTCGTGAACACGGGATCAGAATTGATTTTGTTCGATACTGGAACAAGCGCTGCGGGCACCGTCGCGGCATTGGAAAGTGCGGGATACAGCGCGGATCAGATCGACAAAGTGGTTCTAACCCATTTCCACGGCGACCACATCAGCGGGTTGCATACAGAAACAGGCGAACGCACGTTTGCAAACGCGCAATATGTCTGTGGCGCGGCCGAATTCGAAGATTGGGATTTTTCGGGCAACGACGGGTTTGAAAAACATGTCCGCCCGTTAGAGGACGAATTCACCATGTTGGACATCGACGAAGATGTCGTCACAGGTGTCACATCGGTCAAGGCACATGGTCACACGGTCGGGCATTTGGGATATATGCTGGAAAGCGACGGTAAGAACCTGTTTATAGGCGGGGATTTTGCAAACCATTATATTTGGTCCCTTGCCCATCCTGATTGGGAAGTCCGCTTTGATCGTGATCGCGAAATGGCGGCCCAAACGCGGCGGAACTTGTTGGATATGTTGGCCACAGATAAAATGCCCTTTATCGGCTATCACATGCCTTGGCCCGGATTGGGATATGTGGAACACCGCGGTGATGGGTTCCAATATGTGCCTGCGTCTTATCAACATATGCTTTAAACAGCTGGGCGGCACATCCGTGCCGCCATCGTACACGGATCCCATATGACACAGACCTCCACTTTGCCGATCATTGTGATTGGCGCAGGAATTTGCGGTGTTTCAACCGCGCTTTGGTTGCAACGATACGGCAAAGACGTGATCTTGGTGGATAAATCTGATCCTGGTCAGGGTGCATCATATGGGAACGCCGGCCTCATCGCTAGCTGGGCCGTTGCCCCCACAGCCACACCTGGGATGTGGCACGAAGCCCCGAAAATGTTGATCGATCCCAACAGTGCGCTGTTTGCCAAATGGACCTATCTGCCCAAAATGATCCCTTGGCTGACGCAATTCATCCTGAATTCGCGGCGTGCGCGTGCGGATCGCATCGCGGCCGCGCTGCCCACTTTGGTGGCAGATGGTTTGGATCAGCACCGCGCATTGGTCGCGGGTACAGATGTGGCGGATTGGGTGCGTGACAGCAAGTTGCGCTATATCTACCCATCGATCAGAGACTATGAAAACGATACCTATTCATGGACCCTAAAGCGTCAGGCAGGGTTTTACCCCCGCGTCATCACAGGCCCCGAGATCCAAGAACTGGAACCAATCCTTGGGCCCAAGATCACCTGCATGGTGGAATTAAAGGGCCAAGGCCACATCAACAATCCTGGTGCCTATGTCACAAAATTGGCGGATCTGTTTCAATCCAAAGGGGGCCGATTTATGCGCGCTGAGGTGCGTGATTTCGAGCGCAGCGGTGACACCGTGACGGCGGTTTTAACCGACCAAGGCCCGATCGCGTGTGAGCGTGTTGTTGTCACCTCGGGTATTGGGTCGCGCGCTGTGATGAAGCGGCTTGGCCTTTCTGTTCCGCTCGAGGCAGAGCGTGGATACCACATTCTGTTCAAGTCACCTTCTTCATTGCCAAATCATCCCATGATGGCAGCAGGGAAATTTGGTATCACGCCAATGGGGGATGTCTTGCGGTGTGCGGGGACTGTGGAATTGGGGGGCACCGA
>RGAJ01000490.1 GCA_009920225.1 Paracoccaceae bacterium | reverse complement strand
CAGCGCCGTCATACAAAATTGCTCTAGCGATCCAAGATCAACCCGCACAGCTGTCATATCCAACGTCCTTAATAGGTGGCGCGTCCGCCTGAAATGTCAAACGCAGCCCCTGTGGTGAATGAATTTTCCGCGCTCGCGACCCAACAGACCATATTGGCGATTTCCTCAACCTCGACAAACCGCCCACGCGGGATTTTCGACAGCATGAATTGGATAAAGTCTTCGGCCATCTGATCAAAAATCGCGGTGCGCGCCGCCGCAGGTGTGATGCAGTTCACGGCGATGTTGTGATCGGCCACTTCTTTGCCCAAGGATTTCGTCAACGCGATCACCCCCGCTTTGGATGCAGAATAGGCAGAGGCATTTGGATTGCCCTCTTTCCCTGCGACCGATGCGATATTTACAATACGGCCATAGTTGCGGGCCTTCATCCCTGTGATGACGGCTTTGTTCACGTGATAGGTGCCTGTCAGGTTGATAGCCAAAATCTGCGACCATGCGTCATTGTCGTAATCTTCGACTGGGGCGTTTGGCCCTGCGATGCCTGCGCTATTGACCAAAATGTCGATCTGTCCATGCGCAGCGATCGTCGCGTCATGCGCGGCAATCACGCTGTCAAAGTTGGACACATCGCAGGCAAGCGCGGTACATGGACCAAAGGCCGACAGGGTGTGCGCGGACTGTGTCGCGCGATCTAAATCCAGATCCCACAGAACCACGGTTGCCCCATGCGACAACATCCGCTGCGCGGTGGCATATCCGATGCCTTGCGCGCCGCCTGTGATAACGGCGACGCGATCTTGAAAATCGTAGGTATTCATCACGATTTACCCAATTCGTCATCCATGTAATAGCGGACGTTATCGGCAAAGCTGTCATCGGCACTCAGGCCCAGTTTCAACGACTTTTCTGGCCGCAGATCGAACCGCCATCCGTTGACGATCCGCTGCACGGTTTCATCGGCTTCCCATTTGATCAATTTTGCGGGCGCGGGCCCTGCGACGGCGTTCATTGCGTCGATCATCTGACCAATGGTCCACATCCGCCCCGGCATCATCATGGCGCGGTTCATGCCCAGATCTTGGGCATGTAGTTCCGCGCCTTTGATCAGGTTTTCAACGCATTTGCGCGGCGATAGGTAATAATGCGGGAAATTTTCATCGACGGGGCAAATCGCCTCTTTCCCGTTTAATGGCTCACGGATGATCGAGGACATAAAGCTGGACGCCGCGCGGTTCGCCGCGCCGGGTCGCACGGAAATGGTGGGCAGACGGAAGGCACGACCATCCAAAAACCCTTTGCGCGAATAATCGTTGATCAGCAATTCGCCCATCGCCTTTTGCATCCCA
>RGAJ01000489.1 GCA_009920225.1 Paracoccaceae bacterium | reverse complement strand
TCGACCAATAATATCCCACAAAACCGAACCGATGCAGAGAAGTTGAGTGGTCTGAGACGTCATTTAAGGAACCTTGAACGTAAGTGCAGCCCAGAGTGATTGCCAAAGCGGGGCTGATCCTGTGCTATCTTGGAAATCCAAAGGGCGCAAGACGACGCTGTCCAATAAATAGGTTTGACCAGATTTAACGGGGATCAGGGCGTTGCCGTTGGCATCGGTGCGCAGCATAAAGGATCGCGCGATGCCGTCGGGGTCACGTTCAAACACTTCGATCTGTGCATCAGGGCGCGCGGTGCCCTGATAATACAGCGTGACAGGTAAACCTGCCGACAGATCATCACGATAGGGATTTGCATGTGCCACGATCTCAATTTCCAAGCCCACGTTTTTATCTGTGCCTTGTGCTTCACCTACGCCGATTAAGGCTTTGGAATATCGAATATATTCTTCCTTGAATCCTTCGGTTGGGTAGCCTTTTACAATATGCGCGTCGCGCGCCCAAACCGCATCTTTATGGGTTGTGAAATCAACGAATTTTTCCCATTTTGCATATGTTAACATGCTGGGCGTGCTGACATAGACGACGCGGATCAGCCCATCTGATTGCGGCGGAATGACCATGGCGGGCATATCCCCCATGCGCGATGTCGCATCATATCGTGTGCCCGTGTCGTAATAGAGTTGATCCACGCGGTTCGTGAAATATGACAGATTGATGCCGTTAAAATTCTGCCCATTGCGCAGTTCTATATCGATGGACTGCGACACATTTGGGGTGAAATTCGGGGTGTCTATCCATAATTCATGTGCTATCGATTGGGTCGATGTTGCCAAAAAGGACACTAAAATTCCCATGTTACGAATTATATTCAACATTTGGTCGCATATCCTTGTTTCGGTCAGTGCCGCCATACTAGCCATTGTTGCAGCTTTGCCAAGCCATGCACACGAAGTCATTCCAGCCGTGGCAGATGTGCGCGTGTCATCCCAAGGTGTTGATGTGTCCATCCGCTTAACGGCCGAGGCGATCTTGGCCGGAATTGATCTTAGCGCTGTTATTGACACCAATGATGCAGACCAAGCGGATGAATATGATCGTCTGCGCGCGCTGGATCCTGATGTGCTTGCTGCGCAGATTTCTGAAAACTGGGGCGCTTTGTCATCAAAAATCAACATGATGATCAATGATGCGCGCATGGATTTGACCCTGACGGGTGTCGAGGTCGATCCGGTTGGGGACTTGGATGTTGCCCGCTATACCGTCATCACCGCGATGGTTGATGCGCCTGTGTCCCATGTGACCTTGGGGTGGGCGGCCGAATATGGCGGTCTGGTCGTGCGCCAAGCGGA
>RGAJ01000488.1 GCA_009920225.1 Paracoccaceae bacterium | reverse complement strand
GTGAACATCCGATATGAGGAACGGCGCACCCTTCAACAATCGTCGAAACGCGCAATGGCACAACAGTGTGCGGCGTCTATTCCAAACGGGGCGTCGGTGTTTTTGAACATCGGCACCTCGACCGAAGCGGTTGCTCAAGAATTATTACATCACAAAGGGTTGATGGTGGTGACCAACAACCTGAATGTTGCTCAGATTTTATCACGCAGTGATGAATGTGACGTATATTTAACAGCTGGACAAATGCGCAGGTCGGATGGCGGATTGGTCGGAAATCTTGCCATTCAGAGTATTTTGCAATTCAAATTTGATATCGCGATCATCGGGTGTTCTGCTTTGGATCAGGATGGTGATATTTTGGATTTCGACGTGCAAGAGGTTGCCGTCAGCCAAACCATTATTCAACAAAGCCGCAAGACCTATTTGGTGGCAGACCATACCAAATTTGAACGCACTGCGCCCGCGCGGATCGGGTCATTGGCAGATATCGATACGTGGTTTACGGATGCACCTGCCCCACAAGCCGTCATGCAACTCTGCGCGAAATGGGATACGCGTATTGTGGCGCCGTCGGTGCAAACGGCGACACTATAATAACTAGAGATCAATGATCAAGCCCGCGGCATTGCACGCGGCGACGATGTTATCGTACCCTAGTTTGGAATACTCATAGGGCGGAGCCTTGGCAGGATCTTGTTCTGCCTCGACCACGATCCATCCAGAATAGTCCATCGCTTTCAATTTATGTGTGACCTCTTGGAAATCGATGCATCCATCCCCTGGTACGGTAAAGGCACCTGCGATAACCGCATCCAGAAAGCTTTGGTTATTGTCGCGCACGTCTCTGACGATATGTGGGCGAATGTCTTTGTAATGAACGTGATGAACGCGGTCGCCCCAGCGATCAAGCGTCGCCATCACATTTCCACCGCCAAACAAGAGGTGTCCTGTGTCAAAACACAGGTTCACTTCGTGGCTGGACCCGTCCATCAACCAATTGACATCATCTTCGCTTTCGATGATTGACCCCATGTGATGATGATAGGCCATCGGCATGCCCTGATCCGCCATCCATTTCGCAAGCTCACTGATTTTTTTCCCGTAGTCCATAATGTCATCGCGCGACAGTTTTGGGCGGTTGTTGACAGGAACGTTTTGTAGCCCCTGAACCGTGTTAGAACATTCGGCGTATACGATGCAGGGTGCGTCTAGCGCGATGAATTGCGCGACTTGCTGACGGGTCGCGTCACATTCGGCGGCAAAGTCATTGACCAATGAATTGCCCGAACACCACCCACCGCACAGTGCGATATCGTTGGCCTCAAGGTACTGGCGCAGACCTTCGGTGTC
>RGAJ01000487.1 GCA_009920225.1 Paracoccaceae bacterium | reverse complement strand
GTTTTTGTGACAGATGTTCCTCGCGGTTTAATCCGCGGTTGGTGGTATTATTCGCTGCATCTGGCGTGCATCACTTCGGCGACGCGTTGCGGAACAAGGCTTGAGATGTCACCGCCGTAACGCGCGACTTCCTTGACGAACCGGGAGGCCACAAAATGCTGTTGCTCGGCGGCCATCAAGAATACCGTCTCAAGTTCGCCATGTAACCTTTTGTTTATGCTGGCCATTTGAAATTCGATTTCAAAATCGGATACGGCACGCAACCCCCGGACAATAATTGATGCGTTCTCTTCAGATGCAAAATCCGTCAGCAGTGACGAAAAGCTTTTCACCCTGATCGGCACATCAACCTTACCACTGTCCATCAGCGCTTGTGTTTCTGCGCGGGTCAGATCGACACGTACCTGAGCATCAAGAAAGGGCCCCTTGCCGGCGTTTTCTGCAATCGCAGTGCACGACAAATATGACAACATCATTGGTACTTTTGTTCTGCAATTGGATCCACAACCCTTTGTCGAAGCTTTGGGCGAAGACACCGGAATGGGGATCGACCGCGAAGCATTCATTTTGGGCAGCGATCAAACCATTTGGTTTTCTGTTGGCGTAGATGCAGATGCTCCTGAAGCAAACAACCCCGAGTATTTTCAGGGCACAGAGGTGGGGATGCATGCAACGTCTGGAAATCGTGGCGTAGATATCATTGATCACCCAGACACGGGCGAAGTTGTTATTGCCGCCTATGGTACGATTGAACATCACGGTGTTGACATGTCGTTGATGTGGCACGTGGATTATTACGAAGCGATGGCTGCATTGACCGCGCTACGCAACAAAGTGGTTTTGGTGAGAGTGATCACGCTTATGGTCGTGACGGCGCTGGGCTTCTTGATTGCGCGCTCAATCAGCCGACCCTTGCAAGATTTACAACAAGGCTTGCAGCGTTTTGTGAAAACAGGTGACTTGACCATTCGTGTTGGAACGGACGCAGGCGACGAAGTTGGTCAGTCCACGCGTGCGGTTGACGAAATCATGGAAATGACACAACGCTCAATGTCGCGCATCAAAGAAGGCAATGACACTTCTGGTGAAGCTGCCGAAAAAATGATGAGCTCGGCAAAAGTCATGTCAGCCAATGCAGAAACACAATCGTCGTCCGTCGAAGAATTTTCATCTTCCGTAGAAGAAACAGAAAGCCAAGTTCGCTCGAACGCAGAAGCAGCGCGTGAAGCCAATGAATTGGTCGTGGGCACGTCCCGCATCGTCGAAGATGGCAAGGAAAAGATCATCCGCATGGTTGAATCGATGGACAACATCAAATCATCCTCTGCTGATATTGCGAAAATCATCAAA
>RGAJ01000486.1 GCA_009920225.1 Paracoccaceae bacterium | reverse complement strand
TAGCGGCGTGCTGCAGCACACGCAGTTATATCTGCCCGGTTCGATTCGGCTACACATATCGCTGCTGAAAGGGCGTTCAGTGCCGTGGCCTCGGGTCACGTGATAGGCCTCAGGGGACAGTTGCCTAGCCCATTCATCCTGGGACTTTCGAATCGTTTTTGGAGGTTCGAGGTTGCCCTGGGCTGCCAATTTCAGAATGCGCTCCCAATTGAGTGTCATGAGGTTTCCTTGGTTGAACTCACAATCAGTGCGGCCATGACGTGACGGCCCTCACCAGCCAAAACGTTGTATGTACGGCACGCAGCAAGCGTATCCATGGTTTCCATGCCGATCCCGTTTGCGATCAGGCATTGGTAGTTTTTGGGGTGAATAAACTGTTGCTTAGGACCACTACCGAATAGGACCAACTCGGGCTTGTGCTTCAGTATTTGTTGAAAGTGTTTTTCGGAGACCCTTGTTGGGCAGTCGCAATCCCAAGCTTCATTTTCACCTTTTGCACCAATAAGGACGCTGTGGGTGATGCGCGCGCCGTCAATCATGAGCCAACCTTCGCCGGCCGCTTGGATGGCCTGGGGGGGCGCTTGATCTGGTTGCAGTTTCATTTTGGTGGTTTTGTTTGTATCTAACGGTCAGAAAAGCCCCGAAAGTATGGTGAAATTATAGGTTTCCTAAGTCTTACGCTCTAACAAAAGGGTAATCCCCTTTGCATTTTTTACCATTTACAAACCCTCACCAACGAAGGCGCTGATATGCCCGTCCACGTCCAATCGATCCGCAAGTCCACCAAACTCGATAACGTCTGCTACGACATCCGTGGCCCCGTTTTGGACAAGGCGCGGGCGATGGAGGAAGAGGGGCAGAAAATCATCAAGCTCAATATCGGTAACTTAGCGGTTTTTGGCTTGGAGCCGCCAGACGAGATCGTGCAAGACATGATTCGGAACCTACCGCAGGCGGCGGGTTACACGGACAGCAAGGGTTTGTTTGCGCCCCGAAAGTCGATCGTCCATTACACGCAAGAGAAAAACATCGTAGGCGTGTCCGTAGATGACGTTTATTTGGGTAATGGCGCGAGTGAGCTCATCACGATGAGCATGAATGCGTTGCTGAATCAGGGTGATGAAATCTTGGTCCCGGCGCCCGATTACCCGCTTTGGACAGCCTCTGTGTCGTTGTCCGGGGGGACCCCGGTGCACTATATGTGCGACGAGCAAGCCGAGTGGGCGCCCGATATTGAGGATATTGCAAGGAAGATCACGCCTGCGACGAAGGGCATCGTGATCATCAATCCGAATAATCCGACCGGCGCACTTTATGGTGATGATGTGCTGCGTGCGGTTATCGAACTGG
>RGAJ01000485.1 GCA_009920225.1 Paracoccaceae bacterium | reverse complement strand
GCAGATCGCAAGGCCGATATTCCCGATGACAAGGTCTTGGTTCCCGGTGTGGTCGATACAACCACCAATTTTGTCGAACATCCCGAACTGGTTTCCCAACGTATTCAACGGTTTACGGATATCGTCGGGCATGAACGTGTGATTGCCGGATCAGATTGTGGCTTTGGTACCTTTGCGGGTTTTGGCGCGGTCGATCCTGACATCGCCTATGCCAAACTCTCGGCGCTGAGCGAAGGTGCATCGCGTCTCCCATGACCCCTTTGGTTCTGATCCCTGGAATGATGTGTGACGCGCGGCTGTTTGGTCCACAAATTGCGGCCTTCTCTGCCACGCGTCCTATTCATTTGGCGGTGATTTCAGGACATGCCAGTGTGACCGAGCTCGCGCGTGATGTGTTGCGCACGGCACCAGATCGCTTTGCCTTGTGTGGGTTGTCGATGGGCGGGATTGTGGCGATGGAAATCCTGCGCCTTTCCCCTGATCGGGTTGATAGGGTGGCGTTGTTGGACACAAATCCTTTGGCGGAATTGGATGAGGTAAAGCAAAAACGCCTCCCCCAGATGATGGCGGTGCGCGACGGAAAATTGACGCAGATTATGCGGGATGAATTAAAGCCGAATTACCTTGCCGATACGCCCCATCGCGGGGCAATTCTGGACCTGTGCA
Source organism: Paracoccaceae bacterium (assembly GCA_009920225.1). Classification (GTDB taxonomy): domain Bacteria; phylum Pseudomonadota; class Alphaproteobacteria; order Rhodobacterales; family Rhodobacteraceae; genus CAJXSD01. The sequence goes on along the minus strand of RGAJ01000485.1, from coordinate 684 downwards.
TGGACATGGCCTTGGCCCTTGGGCCACATGTATTTTTGCATCAATCACGCGCTTTGATGGATCGGGAGGATCAAACCGAAACCTTGTCACAGCTTGATATTCCGACGCTGATCCTATGCGGACGCGATGATCGGTTGTGTCCGATATCGCGCCATGAAGTGATGGCCGGGCTGGTGCAGGGGTCTCGGTTGGAAATTATTGAAAACGCGGGGCATTTGCCCACATTGGAAAACCCACAAGACACAAACGCAGCCCTTGCGCGCTGGTTGGAGGAAAGATGAAACACTCGTTACTGTCCCTGTTGCAATCGGTGGATACACCGACGGTGTGCAATGCAATCGAGGTGGCCCAAGGCAAGCGCGGGTTCAACATGTTCACCCGTGGCACGATGTTGGCGTCGCATCCCACGGCGGGTGCGATGGTGGGATATGCCCGAACCGCCAAGATTGCCGCGATTGAACCGCCAACCGAGGCCCCCGAGGTCATCCGAGATCGCCGCATGAATTATTATCGTCACATGTCCGAGGGCCCGCGACCCGCCCTTGCCGTGGTTGAGGACGTCGATTTTCCCAATTGCGTTGGCGCTTATTGGGGCGAGATTAACACAACAGTACACAAAGGGTTTGGGCTGTCTGGTGCGCTTACAAACGGTGTGATGCGTGATTTGGGCGATTTGCCCGACGG
>RGAJ01000484.1 GCA_009920225.1 Paracoccaceae bacterium | reverse complement strand
GGGTTTTGAAATCCAAATACACGGGTCAAATGGATTTCGGAACCGTTGGTCCCAAGGTCAAAGATAAACTGTCAGCGTAATCAACGATAGTCGCGAAACGTCTGTGCAAGGTCTTGGTACAGGGCTTTGCGTTCGTCTTCGGACAGGAAGGCCCCGATTTCAACCTCGCGGCCATTGCCGCTGAGGGTCACGTAATTGGGCACGGGTCCGCCGGTTTCGTGCAGGTGTACGCGCACCCAAAACGGATTACAGTCCCATGACTGCGTGTCGCCTTTGGGATTTTGCCGCAACAGGTTGCATTGCTCGTCGCGGATGGTCAGACGTTCCAGGATAGAGCGATCTTTGTAGTTTTTGCGCAAGGCAAACCAAATGCCCCAGATCGCCAAAAGGATGAAGGGAAAGAGCCCCCAAAACACTTTGGTTCCCAAAACCGCGTAGAGTGGCAAGCTCAAGAAGGTGAAGGTCGTCATGATGAAGATGGCGAACCCTTTGTTGGGCAGGGACCCATAGGGCCACAGGTCCATCTGTTGTCGGACGGATGTATCGCTTGGGGTGTTCCATTCATATGGCATGTGATCTCTCCGATATGATCCTGTTTTACCGAATGATCGATGTATTGAAAGGTGCAATTTGTCGCGATCCTTTCGGGTCGTTTGCTGCGCCATAAGGGCTTTGCCCTCTTGGTCACAATGGGATTGTGACCAATTCACCCAGAGTATTTTCGCAAAAGTGAAAGAGGGGGCCAAAGAAAAAGGGCCGCTTGCGCGACCCTAAATCCGAGTTTTTGGTAATGCTTATTCGCGGTTGCCCAAGAATTGCAGCAAGAACATGAACAGGTTGATAAAGTCGAGATACAGTTGCAATGCGCCAAAGATCGCGGATTTACCCAACCATTCGCTGTCGCCGTGGTGCGCGTGCGCGATGTAGGTGTTTTTGATGTTCTGTGTGTCGTATGCGGTCAGGCCTGCAAAGATCAACACACCCAAGACGGAAATTGCAAAGTGGATTGCACTTGATCCGATGAAAATATTGACGATCGAAGCGATCAAAATGCCCACAACGCCCATGATCAAGAACGAACCCCAGCCAGAGATGTCTTTTTTCGTGGTGTAGCCCCACAAAGACAAGGCCGCAAAGCTGATCGCTGTGATGAAGAATGTCTCAATGATTGAGAAGGTCGTGTAGAACACAAAGATCGAGCTAAGCGATACGCCAACTGCTGCGGCATATGCGTAGAAGAACAATTGCGCACCAGCCGCTGACATACGGTTGGCCGCGGCGCCAAAGCCAAAGACCATCGCCAAAGGCAAAAGCATCACAACCCAGCGCAACATCGATGTGTAAATCGCC
>RGAJ01000483.1 GCA_009920225.1 Paracoccaceae bacterium | reverse complement strand
GCAGCCTATGCCGATCACGTCGGTGCGCATTCGTTGCCGCAAAAATTAGAAGCCGCCGCAGCCTATCTCACCCAAGTCAAAGGCATCGAAAGCTTTTCCCGTCCACAAGTGATGCGCACCGTTATGGCCAGCGAAGGCGAAAATTTCGAGCGCGACGAAAGCCTTAGAAACTTTGCCCGTATGATCAAAGACGGAAAGATCGTCAGAAACGAACAGGGCATGTGGGGTATTACCGAAAATCTCGGATATCGCCTTGAGGATCGCAAAACAGGCTAAGACACGCGAATATTAAAATGGATCTACGGGCGGTGTGAACCATCCTGCCCGTTTTTATTTCGAAACGATTTATATTCATCTTAGTGCACAAAATCGCGATGCAAGGTCTTGAAATCGCGGTCATGCCCCCTACGTTCCATTAAAACCTGACAAAAAGGATAAGGAAATGTTACTGCGCGTGCTCGACCGATTTTTCAGCCATGACGCCAGCGGGGGGATACTTTTAATCATATCCGCTTTGGCCGCGATGTTAATCGCCAATTCTATCTATTTTCCTTATTATGATGGGGCATTAACGTCACAGTTTTCCGTTTTGATCAACGGTGAAGGCCTGTCAAAGCCGATGATTTTGTGGATCAACGACGGTTTGATGGCGATCTTCTTTTTCCTTGTTGGGTTAGAATTGAAGCGCGAAATGCTGGAAGGCAAATTGAAAAACCCTGCGGACGTGATCCTGCCTGGATTGGCGGCTGTGGGCGGGATGGTTGTGCCTGCGTTGATTTATCTGGCATTCAACTGGTCCACGCCTGCAAACATCAGCGGATGGGCGATCCCCGCCGCGACGGACATCGCCTTTGCGCTTGGGGTTCTGGCGCTGATTGGTGCGCGTGCGCCTGCGCCGCTCAAGGTGTTTTTGCTGACCCTTGCCATCTTGGATGATCTGGGCGCCATTATTATTATCGCGCTGTTTTATACCTCAACGCTCAAGGTCTCGTACCTGTTGTACGCGTTGATCCCGCTGGCGCTCATGATCTGGATGAACCTACGCGGCCAACATCGTATGGCGCCGATGATCTTGTTGGGCGTGATTTTGTGGATCTTGGTGCTGAAATCGGGCGTTCATGCAACGCTTGCAGGGGTCATCACCGCGCTGTGTATTCCGTTGACCGACAAATGGGGCAAATCGCCATTGCATAGCTTGGAACACGCGCTGGCCCCTTATGTTCTGTATCTGATCGTCCCGATCTTTGCCTTTGCCAATGCCGGCGTCGTTTTGACGGGGATCAGCCTGTCAGATCTGTTTGCGCCACTGCCGATGGGCATCGCGATGGGATTGATCTTGGGCAAGCAAATC
>RGAJ01000482.1 GCA_009920225.1 Paracoccaceae bacterium | reverse complement strand
CATGGTGGTGCGGCCGAAGACGTAATGAAAATGGTGCATGAAATCGGCAAGCCTGAAAATGCCGCCGCCTATGTCAAAGAAAAACGCGCCGCGCGTGAAGCGGTCACGGGCTTTGGCCACCGCGTATACCGCGCCGAAGACCCGCGCGCGCGCCACATGCGCGACGGCGTGAAAAAACTGGGCCAAGAAATGGGCGCCCCTGAATGGTATGAAATTCTGCAAGCGGTTGTGGACGCGATGAAGCCATATGCGCGCCACGGACTTAACGTCAATGTTGATTTCTATTCAGGCGTTATCTATCAATTGCATGGAATACCGATGGATTTATATGTCCCAATTTTCGCAATTGGACGCATGCCCGGATGGATTATCCAATGCGTCGAACAGCTGGACAATAATATCCTGATCCGCCCATTAACACTCTATAATGGGCCAGAGATGCGCGACTATGTTGCCTTGAAGGATCGCTAGATCTTTCACTTTTGCAAAAATACTCACGCCGTAGGCGTAAAACATCACAGTCGAAAACCGCCAACAGACTACTGCGGTGACGAAAACCAACAGGATGACCACAATGAAAGATCAACCTTTTGTCGATACATCCCCCAAGGTGTCCGACGAAATTCGTCAAACGACCTGCTACATGTGCGCCTGCCGCTGCGGGATCAACGTTCACATGAAAGATGGCCACGTCGCCTATATCGAAGGCAACCGTGATCATCCCGTCAACAAGGGCGTTTTATGTGCCAAAGGATCGGCGGGGATCATGCAAGTGACCGCCCCGTCACGTTTGCGCGCACCTTTGAAACGGGTGGGGCCGCGCGGGTCAGGCGAATTCAAAGAAATCTCATGGGATGAAGCGCTGGAAACTGCCGTATCATGGATGGCCCCCTTGCGTGAAACAGCCCCTGAAAAGCTGGCATTCTTTACGGGGCGGGATCAGTCACAATCCTTCACCAGCCTTTGGGCACAAATGTTTGGCACCCCGAACTATGCTGCACATGGCGGATTTTGCAGTGTGAACATGGCCACGGCGGGGATCTATACGATGGGGGGGGCCTTTTGGGAATTTGGTCAACCTGATTGGGATCACACAAAACTGTTCATGTTGTTTGGTGTTGCCGAAGACCACGACAGCAATCCTATCAAAATGGGTATCGGCAAAGTGAAATCACGCGGTGGTCGCGTGATTGGCGTGAACCCCATTCGCACAGGGTACAATGCGGTTGCCGATGAATGGGTTGGGATCACCCCGGGGACCGATGGTCTGTTCATCATGGCATTGATCCAGACCCTGATCAAAATGGGGAAAATTGATGTGGACTATCTTGCGCGGTTCACCAATGCCCCT
>RGAJ01000481.1 GCA_009920225.1 Paracoccaceae bacterium | reverse complement strand
CCAGCTGGCGGGGCTCCGTCTCTTACGATCTCGACGCGTTGGGATTGCAACTTTTTATCGCCTGTTGGCCGAATATGGCACCGCGCAGGCCTGTCTGAACGAACTGCCCAAAATCGCCAAAGCCGCAGGCGAAGACAAATACGAACCGTTTTCGGAACGCGCAGCCGTATCAGAATGGAAAGCGGGGCACCAATTTGGCGCAAGATTGGTGTTTCGCGGAATGGTCGAATATCCGCGGTCCCTCACAGATCTGGTCGATGCGCCACCAATGTTATGGGTCAAGGGCGATTTATCGCTCTTATCCAAACCTATTCTTGCCCTTGTGGGTGCGCGAAACGCATCATCGCTTGGCATGCGGATGTCGCGGTTTCTTGCCACCGAATTGGGTGAGGCGGGGTATGTCATTTGTTCAGGTCTGGCGCGGGGGATTGACGCTGCGGCGCATTCTGCGGCGCTCGGCACCGGAACCATCGCCGTCTTGGGTGGAGGGATCAACATCCCCTACCCTGCCGAAAACGCGCAGTTGATGCAGTCTATTGGCGCTCAAGGCGTTTTGGTGTCTGAACAACCCGTAGGCATGACGCCGATGGCGCGCCATTTCCCCATGCGCAATCGCATTATATCAGGCCTATCCCAAGCACTGATCGTGATTGAGGCCGCTTCAAAATCTGGATCCTTAATCACGGCACGCAATGCGCTTGACCAAGGGCGTGATGTTTATGCCGTACCTGGCCACCCATTCGATGCACGTGCATCTGGGTGCAACATGTTGATCCGCGACGGCGCGGTTTTGGTGCGTCGCGCCCAAGATGTGATCGACGCGCTGGCCCCCACGATTGCGCCATCGCATGAGAAACCACAAGACCGATCCTTGCGCGAGGTTGCCGATCTGCACAGTCAAATCTTGTCCCGTCTCTCACCATCACCAATGGCAGAGGACCAAATCATTCGCGATTTGGGCATCAGCGCAGCACAGGCCGCGTCGACAATCGTGGATTTAGAAATAGATGGCAGAATTCAACGCCACCACGGTGGCATGATTGCATTGAATGTGGGACCCGCAAAACACTAATCTCACAGGGTCCTTGGTAATAAAATATTTCTGGCATTGACAAACCTATCGCTTCGTCGGCATTTTCCGCCGCCATAACGCTCGGTTCGAGTCGAAAGGAAATTATATGCCAGTAGTCGTCGTAGAATCCCCAGCCAAAGCAAAAACCATCAATAAATATCTGGGGTCCGATTATACAGTGCTGGCGTCTTACGGTCACGTGCGTGACCTGCCTGCCAAAGACGGATCCGTTGACCCAGAGAACGGGTTCGACATGACATGGGAGATCGGCGCAGACAG